>JBCCMR010000089.1:0-10375 GCA_039026255.1 Pseudomonadota bacterium | reverse complement strand
GGTGAACCGTTAAGAAGGACCCCGCCATGATCCCTACGCCCTATCTCCTTTTCCTGGGCGACGCGCCCGACGCGCTGGCAGCTAAGGTGGCTCAGGGAATCAAGGACTGGCGCCCGGAATTGGCGCTGGGCCAATTGCGGATGGACGGCTGCAAGGCGGACATGGGCCTGACCGATATGACCGTTGCCGACGCGGTGGCGGCGGGGGCTAAGACCATGGTGATCGGCGTGGCCAACCGCGGCGGCATGATCAGCCAGGCCTGGAAAGAGGTGCTGATCGCGGCACTTGATGCGGGGCTCGACCTGGCCAGCGGGCTCCACAACCTTTTGCGGGACGAAGCGGACCTGGTCGAGGCTGCGGCGCGCAACGGGCGTACGCTTCATGACGTGCGGGTGCCGTCCGTGGAATACCCAATTGCCAACGGCAAACAGCGCGCTGGCAAACGGTGCCTGGCCGTGGGCACCGACTGTTCGGTGGGCAAGATGTACACCGCTATGGCCATGGAACGGGACATGCGCGCCATGGGCATGAAGGCCACCTTCCGCGCCACGGGCCAGACGGGCATCCTGATCACCGGCGGTGGTGTGCCGCTTGATGCGGTGATCGCCGACTTCATGGCCGGGTCCATCGAATACCTGACCCCCGACAACGACCCCGATCACTGGGACCTGATCGAGGGGCAGGGGTCGCTCTTCCATGTGAGCTATTCCGGCGTGACCTTGGCGCTCGTGCACGGCGGGCAGCCGGACGCGTTGATCTTGTGCCACGAACCCACGCGGGCGCACATGCGGGGCTTGCCGGAATACCAGCAGCCATCGCTTGCGGATCTGCGGGACACTGCGCTGCATCTGGCGCGGGTGGGCAATCCGGGCTGCCAGGTCGTGGGGATTTCGGTCAACACTCAGCACATGTCCGAAGACGAGGCCCGCGCTTATCTGGACAAAGTGGAGGCCGAGATGGGCCTGCCCACCGTCGACCCTTTCCGCCACGGGGCCGAGCGGTTGGCCCAGGCGCTGGCCGATCTCTGAACCCGCACCACACGGATAGCCTTATGGAAGTATCAGTCACTGCCGATGTCTTTCCCCTAACGGAGATTTTTACCATCGCCCGCGGGTCGCGCACCGAAGCGCGTGTCTTGACCGTGCGCGTGGCCGAGGGCGGTGCAGAAGGGTGGGGCGAATGTGTTCCCTACGCCCGCTACGGGGAGACGCTAGAAACCGTCACCGCGCAGATCGAGGGCCTGCCGGAAGCCTTTGACCGCCATGCGCTGCAGGGGCTCTTGCCGCCGGGTGCGGCACGTAATGCGGTGGACTGCGCACTGTGGGACCTGGAGGCAAAGCGCACCCAGACGCCGGTCTGGAAGCTGGCCGCCGTGACCCGTCCGAAACCTGAGGTGACAGCTTATACCCTGTCGCTGGCGCCACCGGACGCGATGCGCGCCCAGGCCGCCAAAAACGCATTTCGCCCGCTTCTTAAGACCAAGCTAGGTGGCGGGGAGGAAGACGTGGCCCGGATTGAGGCGGTTCGAGAAGGGGCGCCCGGCGCGCGCATTATAGTCGACGCTAACGAAGGCTGGACGCCCGATCTGTACACCCATCTGGCGCCCTTTCTGGTGCGTCTGGGGGTGGAGATGGTGGAACAGCCCCTGCCCGCGGGCGAAGACGAAGCGCTGGCCGATCTGGACCGGGTGCTTCCGGTTTGCGCCGACGAAAGCGTTCACGACCGCGACAGTCTGCCCTCCCTGCGCGGCAAGTACGATATGGTCAACGTTAAGCTCGACAAGGCTGGTGGCCTGACGGAAGCGCTTGCCCTACGCGCTGCGGCACGAGAAGCGGGTTTTCAGATCATGACCGGCTGCATGGTCGGGTCGAGCCTCGCTATGGCGCCTGCGGTTCTCGTGGCGCAGGGGGCGGCGGTGGTGGACCTGGACGGGCCGCTTCTATTGGCCCAGGATCGCGCCGTTCCGCTGACCTTCGATGACGCCGGCGTGCACCCGGCTGAACCGGCGCTTTGGGGTTGAGCCGTGGGCCTTGCCGTCGAGGTGGGATACCTGGCCGACATGCTGGCCCACGACGCCGAGGGCGCTGCCGAGGCGATGGCCGACCTTGAGGCGATCAACGACGCGCTGGCGACCCAGGGCCTGCCAACCCACACGGAACCCACCGAGGTGGCGGTCTGGTCAGCGGATATGCTGAGCTATTCTGGGCTTCTGGCGTTGCGTGAGGTGGCGGCGATGCTTTGGGCCGGGCGGCCGATACCGCGCGACCGGATGATCGAAGGTGACGACACCCAGGCAAGCGACACCCTGGTGTCCGCGTTTCTGGAAAACCTGGCCGGAAGCGCCGAACTGACCCTTGTGGGGCGCGCGTTTCGGGCGCTGTTCCGCGGGTCGGAGCCGCCTGCGCGGCCGCCGTTCCTGTACCTGACCCTGCACTCGGATCACGATGGCTACTACGTGCCGGTGCCCCTAGATGTGCCGCTGGTGCCCAAGCGAGTGACCGAAGACACCGAACACTTGTGGCCCCTGGGCTCGACCTTGGGCCTTGAGGCGGACATCAACGAGATGTGCGCGGCGCTCTCGCTGCCGGTGGATATGGGCCACGACGACGCAGCCTTGGCCCGTCACCTGGACAGTCCCGCCCCAGACGGGCTCTTATGGCAGGCGCAGCCCTGCGCGGCGCATGCCTGCCTTGTGCTGCGCGAAGCCTGCTTCCGGTCCCTGTCCACCGGCGCCGCTATTCGATTTTGCTGACACCCCGACACCTGTGAGGAGACCCCATGCGCACCGTATACCTGAACGGAGATTACAGGCCCGAAACCGAGGCCAAGGTGTCGGTTTTCGACCGGGGCTTTCTTATGGCCGACGGCGTCTACGAGGTGACAAGTGTGCTCGACGGTAAGCTTCTTGAATTCGACGGCCACCTGGCGCGCTTGGAGCGGTCGCTCGGGGAACTCGACATGGCCAAACCCGATGGCTTCGACGACCTTCTGGATATTCACCGCGAACTGGTGCGCGCCAACGAGGTGGACCAGGGCGGCGTCTATCTGCAGGTCACCCGGGGCGCCGCGGATCGCGATTTTGTCTTCCCCAAAGACGCCGCGCCCACGCTTGTGGCCTTCACCCAGGCGAAACCGCTTCTGGACACCGCCGCCAGCCGCGACGGCATTCGCGTGATTTCGATCCCAGATCAGCGCTGGGGCCGCCGCGACATTAAGACGGTGCAGCTGCTGTACCCGTCTATGGGTAAGATGATGGCCAAGGCCGCCGGATGCGATGACGCCTGGATGGTGGAAGATGGCCTTGTCACCGAAGGCACGTCCAACAACGCCTACATCGTCAAAGGCAACCAGATCATCACCCGGCAATTGTCGAACGACATTCTCCACGGGATCACCCGGGCGAGCCTTCTAAAATACGCCCGCGAGGCGCAGATGGAAGTTGTGGAGCGCCCCTTCACCGTGGAAGAGGCCCAGGACGCCGACGAGGCGTTTATCTCGTCGGCGTCAACTTTTGTGATGCCAGTGGTGGAAATCGACGGCACCCGCCTGGGCGATGGCGCACCCGGGGGCGTGTCCCGGCGTCTTCGCGAAATCTACATCGAAGAAAGCCGCAAACGCGCGATCTGACAGAACCCGCCAGAACGCGAAGGCGCGCGCGGGTATTGCCCGCGCCCCCGCAGCGGTTTCGTCAGGCGAAGCTGATATCGGAGCTGTCTAACAGCCCGCCCATGCCCTGAAGCGTGATCGTACTGTCGTTGCCCTGGAAGATCACCGCGTTGCCGCCGATGTTCTGGATCACCAGGTCATTGAAGGTCGTGCCGAAAAGCTGCGACAGCACCAGCGCGTCCACCCCGTCTTCGAAGTCGGTGATAATGTCGTTGCCGTAGCTGATGGTCTGAAGCTCCGGCGGGATTGACACGTCAAAGAACAAGCGGAGGTAAACAAACGTGTCCGCCCCGGCGCCACCTGAAAGTATGTCGTCGCCGTTGGCCCCTTCGAGCGTGTCGCGCCCGAAGCCGCCGAACATCACGTCCCGGTCGCGGTCGCCGGACAGCGAATCCCGGCCATTGCCGCCGAAGAAAGTGTTGTTGCCACCATCAAGGTCGATCACATCATCGCCCGCGCCACCGTAGGCGATGTCGCCGCCTTCGCCGCCGCGGATAAGGTCGTTGCCCGCCTTGCCGAAGATCGTATCGGCTTGGTTCGTTGGGCCGCTGCTGGAAAAGATGATGTCGTCACCGGTGCCGCCGTCGATGAAATCTCCGCCCGAGCTGCCGGTGATCACGTCGTCCCCTTCCCCACCGAAGAGTGACGACGCCTCCGTCGCGTTCAGCACGTCGTTGCCTGACTGGCCGCGGCCCACCTGACGGCCGGACCCGTCACCGAGGAAAATCGTATCGTTGCCCGCGCCGCCGCGGATTGTGTCGGACCCGTCGCCCCCGAAGATGGTTTCGTCGGCGTCTGATCCGTCGATAAGGTCGTTGCCGTTGCCGGCATCATAGCTCAGCCGGGTGCCGTCGAGTTTTTCTATATCTGGCAGGTCGGTGCCCTGCTCGTAGACGTTGAAAGAATGCGTTGCGTTCGATTCCCGCGTCATGATGAAGCCGCCATCGGCCAACGCGTGCATCGACAGTCCAAAGGCGCCGATGTTTTCGTCCGTAGTCACGCGAGAACCCACCGGCGTGCCGTCGATGCCAAACTTCCGGTAAAAGAAGTCCGACCGGTTGGCGACCGAGTCAAAGCTGCTGTAGCCCACCACCAGATCGCCGTTGGTCAGCTGATCCACCGCCACAACCCCGGTGGTCAGGTCTATGCCCGGATGGTTGACGCGGAACTGTCCGCCTACCGGGGCGCCGTTCTGGTCGAAGACCCGGCCGAAAGCGCGGCCCAGGTCCGCGTCCACCCAGACCACCGCGACGTTACCGTTTGACAGGATCTCGGTGTCGTAGGACTCCACGGCGTTATTGACGCCGCTTGCGGGGATTTGCACCTGGTTTGTGATCGCCGCGCCGTTTTCGTCGTAAAATCGCGCGCGCAGCGCCGGGGCGCCCTGGGCGTCATCAGTGAAAAAGACTGCATAGCCCCCGTCGTTAAACTGCACCGTGTCGATGTTTTGCTGGTTACCGAGGGTGCGAACGTTTACCATCTGCGTGCTACTGACCGCGATGCCGTCCAGGCGATACTCCCGCTGGAAGACGCCGAAGCCGTCGCCGTCCACCACATCCTCTGTCCAGAAGAGCTGGATGTTGCCGTTGTCGAGCCCTAGGATCTCTACGTCGTTGATTGCGTTTTGGAACGAAATGAGCCCTTGGAGGCTGAGGTTGCCGCCTCCGAATTCGATGGTATCTCCGTTATGGAGCGCAACGAGCGACCCGGTGAAGCCCTGGGCGACGTCAAAACCCTTGTTGCCCGGGCCGGTGAGCGACACGACGGAGCCAATTTCATCGTAAAACCCGACCCGCGCGCTGGTGGTGCCCCTCACCACAGAGGCAAAGTTGCTGCTAAAGTTGAGTGTGAAGAAATCGAGCGTGCCGTCTTGCGTGTCTTGCCAAATGACCGGTGATCGGGTCGAGCCCGATGACGTATAGGTGACATTTGCCGTTGCCATGAAAGTTCCCCCTTTTAATGGCGCCTTTAAAACTGGCGCGGAGTATGGGGTGGGTGGGGCCGGTGCCCTAGCGATTTTTGCCTGGCTGACGGTAAACTAGCGCAAATGCCTATCCTGGGTTGAGCAATCCAGTCCCTAGCCGTGGGATTTATCGAAAGCGGCCTTCTGGTCGGCGTTGGCTTCGGTCTGGTACTTCGCTTTCCATTCGGAAAACGGCATCCCGTAAAATGATTCGCGACCCTCGTCCTTGGACATCTCGATGCCCCGTTCGGCGGCGGCCTCCTGGTACCAGCGGCTAAGGCAATTCCTGCAGAACCCGGCCAGGTTCATCATGTCGATGTTCTGCACGTCGCGTCGGTCTTCCATCAGGTGCTGGCGCAGGCGGCGGAACGCGGCGGCTTCTAGTTCAAGGCGGGTTTGGTCGTCCATGGGTCAGGCTCCGGTGCTGGGCGGTGTTGTTACCTGGGATATTGCCTGGCGCAGCACCGGGGCAAGGCGCGCGGCCCAGGCGGCCTGCTGGTTCGCGGTTTCAATCAAGTCTTGGCGCAGTTCGATCAGCGTGTGGTGCAGCCCCGCGCGTAGGGCGTGCTGATCCATGCAATCGCCGCCCAAGGCACCCGAGTAGGGTTCATTGTCCCCAACCATAATATCCTTGGCAGGGGCGAGCGCAGTCAACACCGCGTCAGATAGGCGTCGGTCGGCCGCCGATAGGATGCCCAGGTGCCAGGGCCGCGTCGGCCGCCCGCGCAACTGCGGCGTAAAACTGTGGATCGACAAGATCACAGGGCGGTTGCGGGCCGCCACAAGCCCCGCAACGGCCTGGTGGTACGGCCGGTAGCAGAGATCGAGCCGCCGTTCGATTTCGCCTGCGTCCGCGTGGCGATTACCCGGGATGATGGTCCCGTCATAGAGCCGCATCAGGAGCGTGGGGTCGTCTTCCCCCCGGTTCGGATCGATCACCAGGCGCGAAAAGTTGGACAGGCAGACCGGCGCGTCGAGCGCGTCCCCCAGGGCGCGGGCCACCCCGGCGGCGCCGATGTCGTAGGCGATGTGGCGGGCCATGTCCGCCGGTGCCAGCCCCAGGTCTCCGTCCGCCACCGCCCGGGGCACGGTATTGGCCGCATGGTCGCAGACGATGACGATATTGGCCCCCCGGTTCGCCCCGGCGATCTCGACCGGCGCATAGGCCGTCGTCGGGGTGGGGTCAGTCTCGGAAAGGGGTTCGGACGGGGGATGATGCATTGCCCGTGGCATGTAACCCGGCCCCGTCCCGGCGAAAAGGCCGGTTTTGGGGGGGACGCCCAGCGTGGCCTTTGCTATGGGTAGGATAGGCTTTGGGCGGAACGGGGTGGCCATGCGGCGCAAAAGAAGTGTGAAGATCGTGGCCACCTTGGGCCCGGCCTCAGACAGCTACGACACGATCCGGGCGCTTTTTGAGGCGGGCGCGGATGTGTTCCGGCTCAACATGAGCCACGGCAGCCATGAAGAAATCCGCGAAAAACACCAGACCATTCGCGATATCGAGCGGGACATCGGCCGCCCGATCGGCATTCTGGCCGATCTCCAAGGCCCAAAACTGCGTTGCGGCGTCTTCGTAAGCGAAGACGGTGTGGACTTGGACGAAGGCGCGCCTTTCCGGTTCGACCTTGACGAAACCCCCGGCGACAGCACCCGGGTTTGCCTGCCACACCCGGAGATATTCCAGGCGCTTGAACCCGGTGCGACGCTTCTCGTAAACGACGGCAAAATCCGGCTTCGCGTGACGGACTGCGGTGAAGACAACGCGCGCTGTCAGGTGGTCGTGGGCGGGCGTATTTCGAACCGCAAAGGGGTGAATGTCCCCGATGTGGTGCTGCCGGTGGCCGCGCTCAGCGACAAGGACCGCGAAGACCTGGCCTTTGTGTGCGCGCTTGGCGTTGACTGGTTGGCGCTATCGTTTGTGCAGCGCGCCGCTGATGTGGAAGAAGCGCGTGCCTTGGCAGACGGTCGTGCGGCTGTTCTTTCGAAGATCGAAAAACCTGCGGCGGTGAAAGCGTTCGATGAAATTCTCGCCGTCAGCGACGGCATTATGGTCGCCCGCGGCGATCTGGGTGTGGAACTGCCGGTGCAAGAGGTGCCGCCGATCCAGAAACGCTTGGTGCGCGGATGTCGGCGGGTGGGAAAACCGGTGATCGTGGCCACCCAGATGCTCGAAAGCATGGTGCAGTCACCTGTTCCAACCCGGGCCGAGGTGTCGGACGTCGCGGCCGCGATATACGAGGGCGCTGATGCGGTGATGTTGTCCGCCGAAAGCGCCGCGGGTGACTACCCGCAAGAGGCTGTTCGAACCATGAACGCCGTGGCAGAAGAAGTCGAAACCGATCCCACCTACCGCCAGATCCTCGAAGCAAGTCGCGTACCAAGCCGGTCGAGCGTGGCCGAGGCCATCACTGTGGCGGCCCGCGAAGTGGCGGAAACGACCGACATCAAGGCCATCTGCTGCTTTAGCCATTCCGGTCGTACGGCCATGTTGGCCGCGCGAGAACGCCCGGCGGTGCCGATTCTGGCGCTAACCCCGCTTTTGGATACGGCGCGTCGCATGACGCTGGTCTGGGGGCTTCACTGCGTGACCACAAACGAGGTCGAACGCTTTAAGATGGCCGTGGTCAGTGCCGCGCGGGCGGCGCGCAACGACGGGTTTGCGGCCAACCGGGACAAGATCGTAGTTACCGCGGGCATTCCCTTCAACCAGCCCGGTTCCACGAATATCCTGCGCGTGGCGCCGGTGCGGGAGCGGGCGATCTTTGAGGGCGACGGGGAATAAGGCGCGCGGAGGCGGGTCGGGGTGGACCATGGCGTATGACTATCAACTGGTTGGCGGGGCCATCGTAGCTATCCTGGGGATGGTGGCCGCGGCCAACGCCCTAGTGGAAAAGCGTCGACCATATGTCGGGCTAGGCGGCGCGGCGATGGGCTGCGGGCTTTTGGCTTGGGCCTGGCTGTTGGCGGACGGCTTTCTTGGTCCGCGGGACCTGGCCGCCGCGGTCTATCGCATCCTGGCTGCTTGGACTTAAACCATGCGCATGCTTTGTTCTTTTTTGCCTGGTGCTTAGCACCAGCAAAGCAAAAATAGGCCGCCGACCCTGCACGGGGCGTCTAAAAAAAGGGCGCTGTTAGTTTGGCGCTTTGGTAAAAAGGGGCAGCATGGTCCTAATGCAAAATCCGGCCCGGGAACATGGGTTTTAAAGAGGGCAAATCCGGTACATCCGCGACCCCTCCGAACCCCACTGCTATGGAGTGACCAACCCTTGCCAAGGGCGGCTGGGCCGCTTATACGGCGCCTCTATCGCGCGTCCGGCCAGGAATGGGCTGCCGTGGCGCGCTTGCACGACCCCTGGGGGTTAAACCCGAAAGAGGAGAGCGAAATGCCCAAGATGAAGACCAAATCGAGCGCGAAAAAGCGCTTTAAGGTGACAGCCACCGGCAAGGTGATGTCAGCCCAAGCGGGCAAACGGCACGGTATGATCAAGCGATCCAATAAGTTCATCCGCAACGCGCGGGGCATGGGCGAATTGTCTGAGCCCGATCAGAAGATCGCCAAAAAATACATGCCCTACGACCGCTGATAGGAGGCTGCCGCTATGTCCCGCACCAAAGGGGGTACTGTTACCCACCGCCGCCACAAAAAGGTAATCGACCAGGCCAAAGGCTATTACGGTCGCCGAAAGAACGCCTTCCGCACCGCTACCCAGGCGGTGGACAAGGCCAACCAATACGCCACTCGTGACCGTAAGAATCGCAAGCGCACGTTCCGGGCGCTCTGGATCCAGCGGATCAATGCTGGGGTGCGCGCCTATGACCCTGAATTGACCTACTCGAAATTCATCAACGGCCTGAACAAGGCTGGGATTGAAGTTGACCGGAAAGTGCTTGCCGATTTGGCCGTGCACGAACCCGACGCTTTCGGCGCCATTGTGGCCCAAGCGAAGGGCGCTTTAGCCTAACGCCGACCAAATCGCCGTTACAACTCAGCGGGTCGTCCCTTTGGGCGGCCCGTTTGCATTTGGGGCCTAGCGTAAGGTGGGGTCCGCCGCGCGCAGGGCGTCGGCGATGCCCCGGGCGATGCGGCGCGACCCTTCCCCGGATGGGTGCAGCCCATCGGGCGCAAAAAGATCGGCGCGCGTCTGGGGCACCGCGCGGGCCATGTCGTAGGTTAGGATCCCCGGATCGCCCGCGGCCATGGCGCGCACGCCCATTGCTATGTGGTCAAAGCTCGGGGTGCAGGCTTCCCACGGGCCGTCGCGGCGCGGCACGGTGTAGTAGATGGCCCAGACCACGCGCACGCCCCGGGTGCGCAAGGCGGTCACGGTTTCGGGGATTTCCCCGCGCGTGCCGTCGGCTGAAATAAGACCCCGGGCCACCCCTCCGCAAGCGCCGCATATGCATTCGGTGCCAAGCTCGTTGGCGCCCCCGGTCATCACAACCCAGCGCGACGTGGCCCCGCGCACCTGGGCGCGGATGTCAAAGCCCACGCGCCGGGGACCGGGCCGCGGATGGGAAAACCGCGCGCCGGAGCGGGCAACGCTGTCCACATCCACCGGTAACATACGCCCCAAATGGTCGGCGACGGAAGCATTCTGCGTGCCGTTCCACGCCATCGTGCTGTCACCGGCCACAAGCACTGTGCCTCCGGGTGGCCCGCTAAAGGGACCGCAAGCGCACAGGATCGCGCAAAGAAAAAGCCAGAGCCGCGTCATGACCCCGGTGGTAGGCCTGCCGATGACTGCC
>JBCCMR010000088.1:0-10382 GCA_039026255.1 Pseudomonadota bacterium | reverse complement strand
GCGCGTCGCTCAACCAGAAAAGATCAGACATGGTCACCGCTCGATTTTCGAACCGTGAATCATGCCACTAGGCGCAAATCAATGGGTCCTGACCCTAGGCAACATTGGGGGCTCGGTGATAGGCCCATTGGCAATTTGCTGAGGATGTATGAGTCGAAGGGGATAAGGGTTCTGTCGCTTTCAGAGAACACCCCCAATGTTGATGCCTACTCGTTCTGGCACGACAACCATCCGTACATGTTCTTGAACCAGAAAAAGACTCCAGAAAGGTCGAACTTTGACTCCGCTCATGAGCTTGAGCACCTGGTGTTGCATTTTCACGCTGAAGCAGAGACATCCTCCTCGGACGACCCAGAGACGCAGGCAGACCAATTTGCTTCGGCGTTTTTGGTGCCTGAAGCGGATGTCCGAAGTTATGTGGGACAGGTGTATTCCGCATCTCAAGTCATCAAGGCCAAAGTCCGATGGAGGGCTTCCGCAATGGCACTGGCTCGACGCCTGTACGATCTAGGAATGCTGTCTGAGTGGAACCACAGATCGATCATAATCGAGTTGGGAAAGCGCGGCTATCGAAGCGGAGAGCCGTTAGGGGTTGAAAGAGAAAAATCAACACTTCTTGATAAGGTTCTCAAAGCGATGTGGGCCCAAGGTCTTACCAAAACGGACGTTGCTTCTGATCTCAATATTCCCATAGACGAGGTTGAGACACTTGTCTTCGACCTAGCCGGAGACTCAACGCACCGTCCCGACAATCCAAGCATTCGACCCGTAGACTGATCGAAGCGGCAAATTCCGAAAAAGCCTCCCAATTGGAACAAAAGGAGGTCATCCACATCCTGAAACATTGCGGATATCGTTGCGGCCAATTTTTGGGAGAAGCATGTGAAGCCTATTTTATTGGTCGGAGTGGCGAGATTCGAACTCACGACCCCTGCCTCCCGAAGACAGTGCTCTACCAGGCTGAGCTACACTCCGACACCGGCGCCGGATACGCGGTCGGGCGGGCATTTACAAGGGCGAACGGAACGGCTGGCGTGTCAGGATTGGTTGACATATGCTGGCGCCATGGATGGCCTTGATGGACCGGTGGTTCTTTTGGGCGCGACCGGCACGATCGGGCGCGCCGTAGCTGCGGCGCTGCGCGCGCGCGGGGTGGCCGTGCGCGCGCCCGGGCGCGACGGCGGGCGCGGGGCGGCGGACTATGCCGGCGCCCGGGCGGTGGTGTCCTGCATGGCCTCGCGCAGCGGTGTGGCCGCGGATGCCTGGGCGGTGGATTACCGCGCGCACCTGGCCGCGCTCGATGCCGCGAAAGCCGCGCAGGTGCCCCGGTTCCTTCAGCTTTCGGCGATTTGCTTGCAAAAACCTCGGCTTACCTTCCAGCATGCCAAGCTCGCTTTCGAAGCGGAATTGCGCGCGAGCGGTCTTTCTTGGACAATTGTGCGGCCAACGGCCTATTTCAAATCGCTTTCGGGGCAGGTGCCGCGGGTCCTCGGGGGTAAACCATTTTTGGTTTTCGGCGACGGCGAAATGACCGCGACCAAACCCATCAGCGACCGGGACCTGGCGGCCTATCTGGTGGACTGCCTGGCCGATCCGGCGACTGCCCGATGTGTCCTGCCCGTGGGCGGTCCAGGGCCCGCGGTGACCCCCCGCGCCCAGGGCGAAATGATCTTTTGCCGCCGCGGGGCTGACGCCGCGGTTTCGTCACGTTTCGCCGCGCCTGCTCCCCACGATTGCCCGCGGGATGGCCATGATTGGAACCGTGGTGCCGCCTCTGGCGCCCAAGGCAGAGCTGGCGCGGATTGGCGCCTATTACGGCACCGAGAGCATGCTGGTTTGGGACGCCGCGCGTAGGCGCTACGACGCCGACGCCACGCCAGAAGTCGGCCGCGACCGGTTATGCGACCACTTTTCGGCGATGGTGTCCGGGGCGCTCGACCCCGGCTTGGGAGCCCAAGCGGTTTTTTGAACAGCGCCTAGAGGACGGCTTCCAATTCGGCGATGATGGCGTCTGTCATGGCTTGGGTGCCCACCGGTTGGCCGCCTTCGGTTTGCATTAGGTCGCCCGTGCGCACGCCCTTGGCGAGCACCCGTTCCACGGCGGTTTCGATGCGCTGGGCCTCTTCCCCGCGGTCGAAACTGTAGCGCAGCGCCATGGCCAGGCTCAGGATAGTGGCGCAGGGGTTGGCTTTGCCCTGACCGGCGATGTCGGGCGCGGAGCCATGCACCGGCTCATAGAGCGCTTTTGGGCGTCCGTTTTCCATCGGTGCGCCAAGCGACGCCGACGGGAGCATGCCGAGCGACCCCGTCAGCATTGCGGCGCAGTCGCTGAGGATGTCGCCGAAGAGGTTGTCCGTGACGATCACGTCAAACTGTTTAGGCGCGCGCACCAGCTGCATGGCGCCGTTGTCGGCGTACATGTGCGAAAGTTCCACCTCCGGGTAGTCGGCGTGAACGGCGGTCACGACCTCGCGCCACAGGATGCCCGATTCCATCACGTTGGCCTTTTCCATAGAGCAGACCCGCCGGTTGCGGCGCATGGCCAGCTCGAAGGCGCTGCGAGCGACGCGGTCAATCTCGGCTTCTGTGTAGCGTTGGGTGTTTATGCCCACCCGCTGGCCGCCGTTCTCAAAAATTCCGCGGGGCTCCCCGAAATAGCTGCCCGACGTGAGTTCGCGCACGATCATGATGTCGAGGCCGGACACCACCTCGGGTTTTAGGGACGAAAAATCAGCGAGCGCGTCAAAGCACTGAGCCGGGCGCAGGTTGGCAAAAAGGTCCATCTCTTTGCGTAAGCGCAGTAGGCCGCGTTCCGGCTTAACGGAAAAGTCGAGTGCGTCATAGGCAGGACCGCCCACGGCCCCCAGCAGGACGGCGTCGACAGATTGCGCTTTGGCCATGGTCGCGTCGGTAAGGGGGGTGCCGTGGGCATCATAGGCCGCGCCGCCCACAAGGTCCTCGGAGACGTCGAATTTGAGGTCGCGCCGGTCGCCAAGCCATTCGATCAGTCGCGCGACCTGGGCCATGACCTCTTGGCCAATGCCGTCGCCGGGCAGGATAAGGAGCGAGGGGGAGTTCATGGGCGCGGTCCTTCCGGGGGTGTCTGCCGCTGGGTAGGGGGGCGGCTCGGCGCCGTCAAGCGTTCCGCCATGCCCCGGGGGCGAGGTCGCCCAGGGACCAATCGCCGACCGCGATCCGGATCAGCCGCAGTGTCGGGTGGCCCACGTGCGCAGTCATACGGCGCACTTGGCGGTTGCGGCCTTCGGTCAGCGTGATCTCGAGCCATGTGTCGGGGATGGATTTGCGCACCCGAATGGGTGGGGTGCGGGGCCAAAGCCAAGGGGGTGCGGGCACGGGACGGACCTCCGCCGGGCGGGTCGGCCCGTCTTTGAGCGTCACGCCGCGGCGAAGCGCAGAAATCGCCGTCGGATCCGGGGCGCCCTCTACCTGGGCGAAGTAGGTTTTGCGGATTTTGCGACTCGGTTGGGTGATACGGGCCTGAAGGGCACCACTGTCGGTTAGGATAAGAAGCCCCTCGCTATCTCGGTCGAGGCGTCCGGCGGGATAAACACCGGGGACCGCAACAAAGTCCTTTAGAGTGCGCCTCCCCTCGCCTCCGCTGAACTGGCAAAGCACATCGAAAGGTTTGTTAAGCAAAATTACCCGCGCCATGGGGCGGTGATGGCTTGGGTCGAAGTCGCGCGCAAGGGTCGAGGGTGCTCAAAGCGCGCCTCTGCTGGTGTGCGCCCTTTGTTGTCTTGTGCGGCGGCAAGAAAGGTTTGGAGCAGGTTTGGGTCATCCACGGCCCGGATTTCCGGTGGCCTATGGTCTCGCTGACCGGTTCGTCATGCGGAGTTTTGGTGCTGGACAGATCGACCCCATGCAAACGCATTTCGCCCCTTTGGCAGGTCAGTTCGTCGTAATCTTTTGGGGCGCAAAGGATCCGTCTGACTGGTTGCGTACCAGGCTGGCGCATACTGTGACGACGGGCGAAATTGTCGAAGGCTTTGCCAAGTGGGGAAAGGGCGCGGACTTGATGCGACTGCGAAATTCCGTCTGTCTTGTATCCGTGTGAACGGGACGCTGCCCAGAGACCGAAAGCTAGGTGAAATTGACAGGTTTAGCCGACAAATAAGCGCGCCGTTGCCCCAAGGGCGCGGCCCGCCTGCGCAACAGGAAGGCTCGGAAGCGCACATCTTTCCTAGCAGACAGGCGTGTCACGTCACAGTCACGCCTGCTCAAACCAGTTCTACGTCCGGGTTAAGATTTCGCGACAGGCGCAGGCAATTCTTGTTTTCGCGCCTCTCAAAATGCACGTTGTCGGTCAGAGTCCGGATCAGGTTCCACCCGAAGCCGCCCTCAGGTAGGTCGTCGAAGGCAAAGCCGTCTACGTCTACCTCGGTCAGGGGTGGGGGACCGTCGAACTTTTGTCCGCTATCGGTGATTGTGGCGGTCATTTCGTCTGGGGTCAGCTTGACGTTTATTTCGATTTCGCCGTCCTCCCGGTAGAGATAGGCATGCTCCACAACATTGTTGAGCGCCTCCGCCAGAACCAATTCCAGTTCGCCGCGTATGTCTTCGGCCACGCCGTGTCCGCCGAGCCATTCGCAGATGTGAGCTACGACGTTAGAGACTTCTTCCTGCACGCTGAGGATTGCGATCCTCATATTGAGTTCGCGGATTTCCCTGGTGCGGATCATGGGACCCGTGTGCGTCATTATCCGGCTGCCTTGATCCCCTGGCCAACGGCGTCTTCCACAGTGGGGAAGATGGCGAAGACGTTGTCCATACGCGTCAGTTTGAAAACCTTGGCCACCGCAGGCGTCAGTGCGGCGAGCTTGAGCGTCTTGTCACGGCCCATCAGCTTCATCACTGTCACCACGGCGCCGAGGCCCGAACTGTCCATGAAAGCGATGTCGGTCATGTCGAGCACGATGTGGCTGGCGCCCGCCTCTGACAATTCCCGCAGGCTTTCCTTGAAACGCACGGCCTGGGCGGCGTCGAGCCGTGTATCACAGAGTTTTACGACGGTGGCTTCACCGATCATCCGGGTTTCGATTTCCATCCGCTTCTCCTTACTCGGGCGCTGCTCCTGTTGGGTCACTTCTGGGGGATAAAAGCTACCAAATCGTTTCCGTCATCCGGAGGTTGCATAAAATCTTAGATGCTTCGCCGCGTGGACAGGGTTGTGGCCTGGCCCTAGGATGTCGGAGAAAACTTGCGAGGAGAACACCGATGGTGGCGATCTTGGGCGCGGCGCGGACGCCTATGGGTGGGCTTCAGGGGGCCCTGGGGGCCGTGGCGGCGACGCAACTGGGCGGGGTGGCGATCAAGGCGGCCCTGGACGGGGCGGGCTTGGCCCCGGACGCTGTGGACGAATTGCTGATGGGCTGCGTTTTACCTGCGGGTCTTGGCCAGGCACCCGCGCGTCAGGCGGGGTTTGCTGCGGGTCTGGGCCAAGATGTGCCCGCCACCACGATCAACAAAATGTGTGGGTCGGGTATGAAAACGGTGATGCTTGCCCATGACCAGCTCTTAGGGGATGGCGAGGGTGTCATTGTGGCCGGCGGTATGGAGAGCATGACCAACGCCCCCTACATCCTGCCGCGCATGCGCGGCGGCGTCCGCCTAGGCCACACCGAGGTGAAGGATCACATGTTCCTGGACGGGCTGGAAGACGCCTACGACAAAGGCCGTCTGATGGGAACGTTCGCCGAAGACTGCGCCGATCGCTATCAGTTCACCCGCGAAGAGCAGGACGCCTATGCGCTGCGGTCGCTAAGCCGCGCGCTGGAGGCCACCGAAACTGGCGTGCTCGACTCAGAAATCGCGCCTGTCACGGTCCCCGGACGCAAGGGCGACCGGCGCGTGGTCCAGGACGAGCAACCCCAGACCGCGCGGCCCGAAAAGATCCCCCACCTGCGTCCGGCTTTCCGGGACGATGGAACTGTAACGGCTGCGAACGCCTCTTCGATCTCGGACGGGGCGGCGGCGCTGGTTTTGGCCTCGGACGCGGCGGTGGCAGAGCGTGGGCTGACCGTGCGTGCCCATATGCGCGGCCATGCCAGCCACGCTCAGGCGCCGGGCTGGTTTACGACAGCGCCCGTTGGCGCGGCCCAAAAGCTGATGGGACAGCTTGGCTGGGGTGTGGGGGACGTGGACCTATGGGAAGTAAACGAAGCATTCGCGGTTGTTCCTATGGCCTTTGCCCGCGAACTGGGGGTTAGCGAGGACCGGCTCAATATCCGCGGCGGGGCCTGCGCGCTGGGTCACCCGATCGGCGCATCGGGGGCGCGCATTCTGGTGACGCTCTTGAACGCGCTGGAAGCCACGGGCGGGCGCCGCGGGATCGCGGCGATCTGCATCGGCGGGGGCGAAGGCACTGCAGTGGCACTTGAACGGCCTTAGCCCGAGACCGTGAAATATCGCATGCTTTGACACGGCATAACCCATATGGTGTATGACTGACTGCTCCTGGCTTAGTACCTAACGGGGAGCCGCGCCATACCCATCGATATTACGTCAAAGCGGCAGAATTTTTGAGAGGACAGGTCTTTGTCTCCCCGTCACGGGATTCAAGCGCAAAGGAGTTTTTATGAAAGGTAATCTTGCCAAAGGCGCCAAAGGTAAAGACGTCAAAGACCTGCAGGCGTTGCTAAATAAAGGCGGGACAGAGCCCAAGCTCAAGACCGACGGTATCTTCGGCGAAAAAACGCAAAGAGCCGTCCAGATGTTCAGGGATATTTCGCGCGATGTGCGGCCCGGGAAAGTCGCCGATGCCGCCGTTATCAAAGCTCTGAAAGCCTATATCGCCGATGCGCGAAAGCGCGAAGAGATGGAAATAGAGATTAAAGCGTACAAAAACGCCGACTACCTCAAGCGCGTAGCGATCTATAAACCGCGCTATGACGGGGAAATTAAGCGGATAGAGCAAATCAAAAAAGTGTCTGCGACGCTCGTGAAACAGGTCATCGCGGCAGAGCAGCAATGGAGCAAACTGTCTTCAGGGGAAATAAGCGCCCTGAATAAAAAGAAGGGCGATTTGGAGAAGCGATATAAGGAACTGGAGGGCCTCAGAAAAAAGCTCGTCGGTCAAAAGATCGTTGACGATTGGCCGTCGCAACGCAGCAAAATTAACGCTCTCGAAAACAAGGCCTATGAACTCCATGTGGACGATATTGTTGAAACGTCCCGCGCCTACGGCAGGGCGGAATATGACCTTATCCAAGCAATCGCAAAGCTGGCAAAAGCCTTGGACGTAAAGACTTAGGATCCCGACCCTAGCTCCCGGGCCGCCCGGGTCTTGGGCGCACGTCTGTCTCAGGCCTGGCGCCCGTCTCGGCCTTGACCACGCCCGCCCGGCTGAGTTGCACGGCCAGGATGCCCACCATCACCACAGCCACGCCGACCCCGTCCCACACGGTCAGAGTTTCGCCCAGGACAACCGAAGCGATGGCCACGCCGAAAAACGGGTTGAGGAAGTGATAGGTGGCCGCCCGCGTGGCACCGATGCGGCCCACAAGGGCAAACCAGATCACCGTTGCCACGATCCCCGGCATAGTCAGCGTGTAGGTGAAGGCCGCCAAAAGCCGCGGCGACCAGGGGATTGAAGGGACCTCAAACCAAAGCGCAAAGGGTATAAGCGCGGCTGATCCCACCCACATCTGCAGCCCCACCACCATCAGCATATTGCCCCCGGCGCTGGCACCACGGACTGAAAGCGTCGCCACGGCAAGCGCTGTAACCCCGACGATACAAAGCGCCAGCCCGAACGGGTCCACACCCCCGGTGATGCGGTTTGACATTATGATAAGCACGCCTGCAAAGCCTGCGATCAGCCCGGCCCAGCCGCGCGTGCCGATCCGCTCCCCCATAAGCGTGGCGGAGGCAAAGCCCACGATCAGCGGCATAGTCGAGGCCATGATCGTGGCCAGCGATGCCTCTACCGTCTGCATGGCCACAAAAAAGAGCCCCAGGTAAAGCGCGTTCTGGCAGACCCCGAAGGTAACCGTGGCGCGCCAGCCCGCCCGGTCGAGCCGGATACGCTGGCCCTGCGCCCAAGCAATGGCCACCAGGATCGCGCCCGCAATGGCAAAACGCAGCGCAGAAATGGTGAGCGGCGGCGCCTCGGCCACGATAATCCGCGCGGCCGAAAAGGCCGACGACCAGATGATCACAAAGGTCAGCCCCAGGGCCAGGCTGCGGAAATCCATGCCCCCTTGAACCAGCGCCCGTCGGCTGCGGCAAGGCGCAACTGGCATACGGGCGCCGGGGGCGGGCGATCTGCGGGCGGCCTGCCCCGAGATCCCACCGGGACCCCGGGCGCCGGGACCGGCCGGGGTCTTGGGGACCCGCTAGCGCAAAGTCTTGCGGCCTAGGTTTTGGCGCCGGCTAGGAACCATGTCTCCACCTCGCCCATGCCCTTCACAAAGACATTGCCCCGGGGTTCGAAGTTGTAGTTTTTATCCAACTCTTCCTTGGCCGCGGTTGTCACCTGAATGCGACCGGGTTCGCCATGGCTTTCCATGCGGCTCGCGGTGTTAACGGTTTCGCCCCAAACGTCGTAGAAGAGCTTTTTATTGCCGATGACACCGGCCACCGCGGGGCCTGCATGTAGGCCGATCCGCACCTCTAGCCCGTCAGGGAATTCGTGAGCCATCTCGGCCACCGTCCTTTGCATGTCGAGCGCCATCTCCGCCACCCGGGGCACCGCATCGCCGCACGGGTTGGGCAGTCCGGCCGCGACCATGTAGGCGTCGCCGATGGTCTTGATTTTTTCGAGCCCGTGCTTGTCGGCCAGTTTGTCAAAGGCCCGGAAAACCCTGTTGAGCAGGCTGACCACCTCCACCGGCGGGAGCGACGCCGCCCGCGGCGTGAAATCGGTGATGTCGGCGAAAAGGATTGCGACCTTGGACAGGCTGTCGGCGATTGTCTTGTCCGGATCGGCCTTGAGGCGGGCGGCTATGTCCCGGGGCAAAAGGTTGTAGATCAGCGCTTCCGAGCGTGCGTTCTCCAATTCCAGCGCGTCCTCGGCCCGTTCCGCGTAGGCGGAGGCCAGATAAGAAAAAAACACGATCAGACCGATAGTTGACACGATATTGCATGCCACCAGCAGTGCGACGAGGAAGGGGTGCTTGGCCGCGGGCAAATAGGGTTCCGTGAGGAAATAGAGGCAAGCGATCATCGCCAGAGAGCAGAGAGCCGTCGAAGCGAGGATCGCCCGTTTCCAGTCGGGTCCGCCGATGACCAGGATCGAAACGGGCGGGATCATCATGATCATCCAGACCGCGGTCGCGGATCCCAGGAGAAACGTCTCAACCGTGAAAACAACCGGAACAACCGTGCTGACCAGCAAAAGGCTGAGCTCCGGGCTTCGGTAGTGGACCAGCGGAAAGCTGAGGATAAACGCCACCAGCCCGATGTTGATGACGGTCATCGGCCAAAGCGACGGGTCGAAAACCGGGAAAAACACCATCCAAAAGATAGGCGGCAGTACAGCGGCAAGCATGCTTGAATTCAGCGCCGCCTGTTTTCGGGTTTCGCGCACGGTGCCCTTGGGCAATCCGTAGTTCAGATACCAGGCCAGCCACCGTGGCAGCCGCACGCGGCCGAGGTGTTCTGCGTTAGCCATGTTTGCTCCCCGTTCTATGGCTACCCGCCGGATCATACCCGAGTTTCACCGAAATTGCCCAGCCCGGTTGCGTGCGTCCGGGGTCTTCTGGTGCCTTTGGGGGCAGTCTTCTGGCGCCGCGGTCCGCGGCGCAGCGGGCGTCCGCGCGACCTTTGCGGGCACCATGGCGGCCCAGTTGCAGTTGGCCCCGCCTTCTCAGGCCCAGTCGTAGAAGGCGAAGTCCTCGATGCCCAGGTCCGGGGCGCCGTCAAGCCGGGCCATCACGCGCCAGCCGTCGCTGTCCTGGTAGTGGCGGAAGGCCCCGTTGCCGCGCAAGTAGTTGAATTCGTGGGTCTCAAGGTCACCAAAGCGGTTGACCAATTCCACGGTAAAGCGCAGGGCAGCCGCGTCGTCCCTTTCGACCCGCAACCCCCGGTCCGCGGCATCTACTGGCGCCACCTCCCCCGGGACGGTCGTGAAATATCCCGCAGTGAAATCCACCGCCAGCGTGTCGCGCCCGGCGCGGAAGTCGGTGACGCGCGTGTCGGGCACAGTGTTGCCGTAGCCGAAAGCGGGCACGAAGATATCCGCGCCCGTGCCCCCGGTCATGATCGCTGTGCCGTCCTGGCTGACCTCAATCCCCGTGGCCAGGATGACGTCGTCGCCGCGCCCGCCGGTCAGGCGGTCTTCCCAGTCCTGGGCGCCGCCGCCGCCAGTGATGGTGTCGTCGCCCGCACCGCCGAAGATAAAGTCGTCGGCTTCGCGGCTGCCG
>JBCCMR010000087.1:0-10486 GCA_039026255.1 Pseudomonadota bacterium | reverse complement strand
GTCCGCTGATTTTGCAACGGCGAGCGGTCGCTACTGGGACAACGACATGGGCGGCTTCGCGGAACTAGATCTTGCCCAGGCAGAGACGGTAGTGACCACGCTCGACGCAATGGTCTGAAGGTCGGCCGAGAATTTTCAAAAAACTATAGGCGTTATGTCGATCGGGCGCGGCACCGTTCGTCGTGGGGGTGAAGAGGCACAAAGCCCTTTGCAACCACGGAGACAGTACTATGACCCTCAAGACAGCAATTGCCTACACATTGGCCGGGCTCGCCGCGGTAAGCGTGGCGACTATGGCCCTGCCTCGCCACGTGTCGGTCGAAAGGGCCGCGATCATCGGCGCTGACAGCGCCGCGATCCTGGCGTTGGCGGCATCAAACGCGGGATTTCAGCGCTTCAATCCCTACCTGACCAAAGACCCGAACGTAGCGATAGATCTCTTTGGGCCCGAAAACGGGGTGGGATCGGGTTTCAATTTTGATGGGCGCGACGGCACTGGCAGTCAAACCGTGGCGGCTGTGACCGCAGAGCGTGTGACTTATGCGGTCGACCTTGGCCCATTGGGCCAACCCACCCAGGCCATCACCGCGACGCCGACTGAAGGCGGCGCCGAGGTCACCTGGCGCGTGGACGCGGACATGGGGTTCAACCCGGTCTTTCGCGTTATGGGGCTTTTCATGGATACCATGATGGGCCCGATGTTCGAGCAAGGCCTTGAAAATCTGGCTGCCGCCACTGCTTAATTCAACCACGACAGACCACGGGAGACATCCATGCGTTATACATTTCTGCTTTATTCCAATCCCGCCGATTTCGTCGACATGACACCCGACGACTGGGCCCGAGAAAAAGAGGTCTATGGAGCCTATATCGGCGCCCTGCAAGAGGCTGGCGTCTTTATTGACACTGACTGGCTGCACCCCGCGGACACCGCCACCACGATCACGCTAAAAGACGGGGAAAAGCGCGTTCAAGACGGCCCCTTCGCGGAAACGAAGGAAAGCTTGGGTGGGTTCTTTGCCATCGATGTGGTTGACTTGGATGCGGCGCTTGCCTGGGCGGAGAAGTGCCCGGCAGCGAAAACCGGCAAGATCGAGATCCGCGCATCGGCTATGGGCGACTATTGACGGGGCAGCATAGCCGCGACGCCACCCTGGCCCGGGCCGCAGACGTGGCCCGGGATGCCTATGGCAAACTTCTGGCGATGCTGGCCAGCCGCACCGGCGACATCATCGCCGCCGAGGATGCCTTGGCCGACGCCTTTGTAGCCGCGCTGCGCACTTGGCCGGACCGGGGTATCCCAGACCGCCCCGAGGCCTGGCTTTTGACCGTGGCCAAAAACCGCCGCACGGACCAGGCCCGCAGGGATGCCCGGCTTTTGATCACTGACGAGGTTCCTGAAATGGTCGACGCCGCCACCCTGGATGCAGATGATACGCTCGACGAACGGCTCAAACTGCTCTTCGTCTGTGCTCACCCGGCCATAGAGGCGGGCATTCGCACGCCACTGATGCTTCAAACGGTGCTCGGGCTTGAAGCGGATGATATTGCCCGTGCTTTCCTGATATCGCCGACCGCCATGGCGCAGCGCCTAGTGCGCGCGAAGAAAAAGATCAAATTAGCGGGGATCCCTTTCGTGGTGCCCGATGCAGAAGCCTATCCGGAACGGATGGATGCGGTGCTAGAGGCTGTCTATGGGGCCTACGCGGTTGACTGGCTCGCAGGTGCTGGCGACCTGTCCCATGAGGCGTTTTTCCTGTCCACAATCCTGGCCGACCTGGCGCCCAAAAATCCAGAGGCGCTGGGCCTGACAGCCCTGATCGGTTTTATCGAAGCGCGCCGTGATGCGCGGGTGCGCGACGGCGTCTTGGTGCCGGTGCCCGATCAAGACACCATGCTTTGGGATGAGCCGCTTATCCAACGGTCTGCGCGGCTTTTGTCGCAGGCGGTGGCGGTGGGTCAGCCGGGCCGCTACCAGTTGGAGGCGGCGATCCAGTCTGTACACGCGGCCCGCGCGGTCACCGGTCGCACGGATTGGCGGGCGCTTTCGCAGCTTTATGCTGGGCTCTTGCGGTACCACCCCACAATTGGCGCCGCTGTCAGCCGGGCCGCCGCTGTGGCAGAAGATGTCGGCCC
Organism: Pseudomonadota bacterium; assembly: GCA_039026255.1. Taxonomy (GTDB): domain Bacteria; phylum Pseudomonadota; class Alphaproteobacteria; order Rhodobacterales; family Rhodobacteraceae; genus Amylibacter. The sequence goes on along the minus strand of JBCCMR010000087.1, from coordinate 8,350 downwards.
TGCCGAAGGGCTGCGCATGCTGGCGCGGATCAATTACTCGGGCATCGACGGCTACCAGCCCGCGCAAGCCGTGCGCGCCCACTGCCTGGCCGCGCTTGGCCGCCATGGGGAAGCCGCTGAAGCCTATGCAAAAGCGGTTGCTTTGGCCACCGACGCCCCGTCTCGCCGGTGGCTCGAAGACAAAAGCGCTGCCTTACGAAAAAAAATGTTGTGAGGTGTCGATTAGCCCGACGTCGGTTCGTCGTGAGGGCAGAAGGGTGAAAAATGCCCCGCATAACCCAACCGACACAAAAGGACAGAACCCATGACCATCCTCTTAACCGCCATTTCCATCGCCGCTCTCGTTCTTGCGTTAACGCTGCTTTTGCCGCGCACGGTGACCGTAACCCGCAGTGCTCAGGTGCCCATGGCCCCGGCGGAAGTTATGGCGCTGGCCACCTCAACAGAGGGGTTTCAGACCTTTAACCCTTACCGGAGCACCGACCCCAACCTTTCGATAACTCCGTTTGGCCCCGCTGCGGGTGTGGGCGCGGGTTTCCGCTTCGAAGGGAAAGAAGGCAAAGGCAGCCAGACTATCACCGCTATGACCGACCTAAGCGTCACCCACTTGATTGACTTGGGCGCCATGGGCAAGCCTGTGCAGGTGATTGCGGCCGAACCGGTGGGCGAAGGCGCCCGGGTGACTTGGACTGTGACGTCCGATATGGGTTTCAATCCGATCTTTCGAGTGTTTGGGCTTTTCATGGATCGGATGCTTGGCAAGACCTACGAACTGGGCCTTCGGAACATCGCCGCCCGGGGTTAGACCCGCCCAGGGCTTACATCCAGCATGCTTGCGGTGTCCCGTCACAAGGGGCACCGCCGCGTAGTTAAACAAGGGGATACGCCGTTGCTTTGGTTTGTAATTGTGACGCTCGTGGCGCTATCTTTGCTGCACGGTGCCTGGGCCGCGCGGCTTTGGTGGCCGATAGGCAATGAACTGGCTTTGGCTCGGGCAGTTGCGGGTTTTCCCGGGGTAGCGGCCATGCCGCCGCCCCTGGCCTGCGCGGGCGTTGCCCTGGCGCTTGCGTTGGTCGCCAGTGCGGCAACGGTGGTAGCGCTGGGTGCGGATGCGTGGCCCCCCCGGGCCGTGGTTTGGGCCGGTGCGGCGGTCTTTTTGGGGCGCGGGATTGTTGGCTACACTGCGCCCTGGCACCGGGCCACGCCCGAGATGCCGTTTCGGCGGCTCGACGCGCGGTACTATAGCCCGCTTTGCATTGTTTTGGGGGCGGGCTTGGCCGCCGGGGAACTCGCCTAAACGGAATGTTAGGTATTTGCCTCTAGGCCTGCGCCCAAAGGCCAAAGGTATTGGCGGAATGGGATGTCTGGGCACAACGGCATCATAGGCAACTTTTTGATGGCATCCGCCGTGGTCGTTCTGGCTTGCCTGGGATGCGCCGCTATGGCGGACGCGCGCCGTACGGTCATCATTCTTGATGCGTCCGCTTCAATGGCGGCGGCCCTAGGCGACGGGACCCGCCTTGATGCCGCAAAACGGGCCGTTAAGACTGCGATTTCTGTAACCCACACACATGCGCCCGCCCATGAACTTGCGCTTGTGTCGTTTTATGACGGGTGCTGGGTGGACGTGATGGCCCGCGGTGCGCCAGTGAGCCAAGTCCGGGGGGAGCTTTTGTCCCAGATAGACGGCCTGCGAACGCGCGACTACGGCCACACCCCTATCGCTCGCGCGTTGGAAGCTGCCGCTGAACTTCTGACCGGGCGGAAGGGAGACATCATCCTTGTATCTGACGGTCAAGAAAGCTGCGACAAAGAGATTGACCTGTGCCGCTTTGCCACCCGTCTAAAGGCGGCAAATGTGACGCTGAAGGTAAACCTGGTCGGGCTTGCCCTGAGCCGTGACCAACGTGAGGCGCTGGACTGCGTAGCCCGCAACACCGGAGGCGCGTTCTTGAACGCCGACGACAGCGCAGGTCTCGAAGCGGCGCTTGGCCTGATTGCCGAAGACAGCGTGGAAGAAAGCGCAGCGGTCCGACCGTGCTATGACAACCGCGGCGGCCTTTTGGCAGTCTGGTGCAGGGAGTGATCGGCCCAGGTCAGTGGGTATCTTGTACCCGTGCTACCGGGGTGGCGCGGCCCTTCCAAGGGGTCAACGCAGTGCGTGCGGCTGCATCAGCATGTGGATTGACACCCTAGAAGCCTGCGCGACCGGGCGCGGTCTGTGGTTGTCCCACGACCGGGCCAACCGCGCGCGCTGGACATCCCCTAAACCTTAGACGCCGCAGTCTTGAGCGGGATTTCCATGCCGTCCTTGCCGATTAAAAGCGGGCCATTCCAGGTCTTTGACACCTCATTGCGCCAGTCCGCGTCGCCAAAGTCTGGATCGTCGACCGGCAGCATGTGGTGGAGCACAAGCGTCCCAACCATCGCCGCCGTGGCGATGCGGCCCACATCCACCGCCTCCGTGTGGGAGCCCACAAGATGCGCGCGCATTTTGTCGCCGCCGCCCGTGCGTTGAAGCACCTTCTCTACCCCGCCTATTAGGATTGCCTCGTGCACAAGCACGTCGACCCCTGACGCAAACGGTCCGAGCGGCGGAAAATAACAGGTGTCTGATGAAAAGCAGACCGACGACGCGGACCCGTCGAACCGCAGTGCAAAGCAGTCGGTCACTGGCGGATGGTCCACCCGCAATGCCGCGACGCGGATGCCACCAATGTCGGTGGTCCAGTCGTCACCGATTTCGTGAAACTCCACCAGGTCCGCCAGGTCCACGCGGCCCTCGTCGGCCATGCGGATGCCGTGGTCAAAGCTCATGGCCCGAAGGAAGTGGCTCCAAAATTCTTGCGTGCCAGGTGGTCCGTAGACTGGCACCACCCGCCGAAGTCCGTTTGTCCAAGCGGTGTAGAGCAGCGACCCCAAATCTAGGATATGGTCCGAATGTAGGTGGGTGATGAAGATGACGTCGATGTCGAGAAGCTCGACACCTGCCTCCACGGCGCTGCGCGTGGCGCCAACACCGGCGTCGATTAGCATCGTTTTGCCGTCCATGCGCAGCACCGAAGCGGTCGGCATTGAGCTGCCTTTGCGGAGTGATGGGCCACCTTTGACGCCCAAAAGCGTGATTTTGTCGTCCATATGTGTCCCCAGTGGCGTGGTGCGTTAGAAACTGTAAAAGGTGGTGTGGCTGTGGAACTCAATCCAAGAGCGCACGAACTGCTGGTAGTTCTGCACCCGCTCAAGCGCCTCGCCTTTTAGATCGCCCTGGGTGCAGCGGCCAAACTTATCCCAGTGTGATCCGGTTTTGGTATCTTTGTAGCCGCCGTCATCGGGCTCAAAATCAAGCGCTTCGCCTTTGACTGTGCGGTCATAGACAAAGCCGGTGAAGCCTTCGGACTCTGCGGCAACCAGGAGAGGTTTTCCACCGACTTCGTCCTGGACCATCCCGCGGCTTTGCAGCTGTCCGAAGTCGTAGCCGCGCGCCTCCGCGCCGATCTCTACCCCGATTACCAAAGGCGGGGATTCGTGGCGCGCCCATGCGGGCCAACTGGTCTGATAGCTCAGCAGTTTCGCGGCGAAATTATAAGGTCTTAGGAACTTTGGATCGTATTGCAGGGCTGTGCTGTCTGGGTACTTCTCGTACCAGGCGTCGAGACTCATCTGCTCAAAATCAATATCGGTCAGCGCTTGGCCTGCCAAAGGCCCTTTGGCGGCTTCGCCCAGTTCTTGGCGCCACCAGGATCCGGTCTGATTGTCTTGGAAAACCGCATTAAACGTGATCGCCCCCACAAGCGTGAAATCAAGCGGTCGCCCGTCGACCACCGCGTCGTAAACCCGGCCGCTGCGGCAAAGCCCGCAATAGGTGAACCACATTGGCTTGCCACCCACGGTCACTGACATCTGATGGTGGAAGTTTATCATGTTGAGTGGCACCGCGAGGCGTTGACCGTTGTAGTCAACGCCTAGGACCTGGATGTCGCCGGGCACCTGATTTTCGTCTTTGCCCTCGAAAACCATCTGAGAGATCGGCGGGAATTTCACCCGCCCGACCCAGAACCTATTGAAAAGATGGTAAACGCCGTACCACACGGCGCCAAAGACGACCGTGCCCAAGGCAGCACCCAAGCCAAAGTCGGGCCAGGCCCGTCCAGCAAAGAAGAAGAGTGCGGCCAATAAAGCTACCCGTATATAGAGGATGTTGCGCCACATCACCCACGCAAGATCAAGCTGCCAGGTCAGTCTCTGTAAGACCGGCGGTGTGCCATTGGCGCTAAGCCCTTTGACCACTTCTGCGGCGATCAGAAGAAGGAAGGCCAGGAAGAAAAGAGCAATCATCTGTTTATCCTTTTGGTCTAAGACCGCGCCGGAACAGGGGCTTGCGGTTGCAATTGCGGGTTTTGCACATTTTTTGCAGTGCACCATAGGCTGACAAATTGGGAAAGGGGGCTTTGGCTAAGTGATGGCGCATAGGGTGCGAAAATTACGCGGTTGGGGCCTTGGCGGGACAGTTTGCCCCGGCGCTTCGGGCAAGTCGTCGTTGCGTAGTCCATTTCGCAGGTCGCAAAATGGGCACGGGCAGCGGCTTACGCCTGTGCCCGTTTCTATGTCCCACGCGGAACCCGCATCGACTGTTCTAAGCGTCAGCTAGGTCGGCGGTGGCCGCGGTGAAAAGCTGCAAATCCTCCGCGGAGCGAGCGATTAGCATCGCCCCTTCGAGTTGCGCCAGAATGCGCGCGCCCTGCCCAGGCTGGGCCTCGTCAAGAGAGGCGATCCCGAACTCTAGAAAGGCGCGAGCCTCTTGAGCGACCTCGGGGGGCAGGCTATCGCCTTCGACGGCCAGGATGCCGCACAGGCACATAAGCCCGTCCCGTTCTAGCGCCTGGCGAAAGAGCGTTTGCCAAGCCACCACCCGGCCCTGGCCCTGCGCTTCTGAGGCTTTGAGAGCGGTTGCGAACCGGTCCCGGTAGCGGCGCGCCACCGCTGCGGCCAACTGGGGCTTGGTGGGGAAGTGGTAGTGCACGCTAGCGGATTTGATACCCACCGCGGCGGCCACATCCCGAAAGGAGAAACCGCCATAGCCTTGGGCGCGGATCATGCGCTCGGCTGTGTCGAGGATCGCGTCGCGTCGGTCGGACATGGCGCGCCCCTTAGATTGCAGCGTCCGCCGGGGCGGCAAGAGCGGCCTCGGCCGCCTCCGCTGCCTCAAGCGCGCCTTCAATATAGCCGCCAAAGCCCTGCGCCACCTCGGTGCCAGCCAAAATCAGCCGCCCATCCCAAAGACCGCGTAGCGCATTGGGCAGTCCGTAGACCGGGTGGCTGTACTGCGGTGCCGCGTCGGCGGCGGTCGCGGTCAGCGGGTCGCGCGCCCAATCCTTGATCAGGATCGTTTGGGCTGCGCCGGCTTTGTCCCCGAAAAGCCGCACAAGCTGCGCTTGGATCGCCGTGCGCAGGGCGTTTTCGTCCGCGCGGGCTTTGGGGGGCACCCCAATAAACCCAAAAAGCGCATAAGGTCCGCCCGTGGCGGGTGAGGCATCGTGAACCTCGACCATGGGGCCGTGGCGGCTCATGGCGTCGCCAGAAAGCCCCGCGTCGCGCCAAAACGGCGTATCGTAGATGGCAACCGCTTTGGCCTGGCCCGCCATCCAAGTGGGCACGCCCGCCATGGCAGTCATGGCACGGTCGGGTAGGGCGGGGGCAAAGCCTAGCCCCGCTGCCAGCCGGGGCGGAACAGAAAGGACCACCCGGTCCGCGGTCTGTTCGGCGCCATCAACTAATGTCACGCGACAGCAGTCGCCCAAAAATGCGATCTCAGCCACGGGCGCGCACAACCGCTTGCGGTTTTCGGGGATGCGCTGGGCCAGGGCATCCGTCAGGGCCGGGAGCCCGCCCGCAAGGCGCCAGGACCCTTCCATGGACGCAAACCCTGCGCCCCGTTGGACGCGGCCGGTTTCATCCTCGAACGTGAGCGCGCCTGCCGAATACTGGTCGAACCGCTCCAGCCGAAGGCGGCCAATTAGCGCCGCAATTCGCGGTTGTCCGGGCCAAAACCAGGCAGGCCCCATGTCAAAGGTGGCATCGCCCACCTGCGCACCGAGGATGCGTCCACCAAAGCGGTCGCGTGCCTCGAGAAGCAGATAGTCGTCGCCGCGGGTCTCAAGTCGCTCCGCCAGGGCCAGGCCAGACAGGCCGCCGCCGATGATCACTGTTTTCATGGTTCAAAACCCTTCGGAGGCTGGACGTAGGTCAAGTTCTTGCGTCCACGTGGATTTGGGTTGGTGCGCAATGTGCCAATAGGTTTCTGCGATGTCTTCGGGGTGCATCATCTTTCGTGGGTCCAGACTGTGAAGCGATCGCGACCGGGCTGTATCAATGATCCCATCGAATATGACGTGGCAGACATGCACGCCCGCAGGCTGAAATTCCCGTGCCAGCGATTGGGTCAGCCCCCTCAGGGCAAATTTTGCGGTTGCAAATGCGGAAAACTGCGCCCCGCCGCGCAGTGACGCGGTGGCGCCTGATACCAAAAAGGTACCGCCCCCCGCGCGAACCATGGGTTGCAGCGTGCCCTGCGCCAAAAGCACCGCAGATTGGACCATGGACCGCCAGGTTCGCTGGTAATCGTCCAGGTGGCCGTCAACAAACGGGCGTATGATCAGTTCGGCGGCGTTGTGGACAACAACTTTGGGCGCTCCGTGCTCTTCAATTATGCCTGCAAGTGCCTGTGGCACAGCTTCGGCATCCGCAAGGTCAATCCTATGGAAAGCACCTACCGGGTTGGGCGGCGCGGTGCGGCCCAGCCCCACAGGTGTGAAACCCCCCGATGCAAAACGTCTTAGCAAAGCTTGCCCAAGGCCAGCACCAGCGCCGCTAACAATGGCAAGGGGTGCAGTGGTCATGGGGCTTCGGGCGCGTGAGCGTGGGCCAGGTGGCCGGTCTTGACCCAGACCTGAGCGCCGGCAGCCCCGGCCTTCGCTGAAAGAGGCGCACCAGCAGGCAATCTTATCCAACCGCCTGGGGCGAGCGTATCGTCGCCTTCTTTTATGGTGCCCGAGATCACCAAAAGCTCTGTCCCGTCTGGGTCGGACAGCGACAGTGTGGCCCCTGGGTCAAGTTTGATAAAGGTCACCTTTTCGCGCGCATCTTCGTGAAGCAGTGCCGTGGCCACACCTGCAACGGGTGCATTAAGCTCATCGGCCATGTATTTGCGGAACTGTGTGCGGTCGTTCATGGAAAACTGCCAGAGCTTGACGAAGATTACGCAACCTTCCTCTGATCGAGGCGTGTGGGCCGAGGTCGGTGGGTTACGCACATAAGTCCCCGCGGGAAAGTCCCCGTGTTCGTCCTGGAAAACACCTTCGAGCACGATGAATTCCTCGCCGCCGGTGTGGGTGTGGCGTGAAAAATGGCTGCCTGGGGCATATCGGACAATGGTTGTCGCCCGCGCCACTTCATCCCCGATTCGATCAAGCATCCGCCGGTGCACACCGGGCATGGGCGAGGCCACCCAATCAATATCAGCAGAGTGGACCACCACCCGAGTGTCAAAATCAGCGTTTAGTTCCATCGGCTTGCCTGTCATGTGAGTCGCGCGGGGTGTCCGTTTTATGCTTACCTATCGATAGATAGGCATTTTGGCAACAACGATATTGCTGCGAGTGTTCCGAATGCCCAAAAATCGCGAGTGACGCCTTGCAGTCTGTTTGTGAAGCGTTGGAGGCGATGACCGGCAGCGCACCAATCTACACGGATTTTCAATCTGTGTCATAAAGCTGCCATACCAAACCATAGCCCGAACTAAAGTTATGAAAGATTTAGATATACTCAAAAAAAATCGTGTGTAGGTGAACATGGAATACACCCAAACGTCGGCGATTTATGTGCCTGAAATCAGCCTAGGATGCGAACCGGTCTGACCGATCTAGTTGTCCGAAAGCTTCCATTGTCTGAGAACGGGCAAGTAACATACTGGGATGGAATAATTCCAAACTTTGGTGTCCGCTGTTCAACGCGGAGTAAGTCATCCATCGTGTTGCTCGGCGAGAAACGGCGACGCAAGACCTTGGGGAGATGTCCTGACCCTTCATTAACAGACGCAAGAAAACAGGCGAGGCAGATGTTGGCTTCGCGCGGACTGGAGATGGATGCAGTGTTTTCTACGCGCGCAGCGCCGGTTTCGTTTGCTGAGGCGAAAGCGCGCCTCCTTGAAGATATGACCTGAGCCCCTGAATCTCCTCCAGCTTTGTGTAGAGTCCGACCAACCAAAGGACGGACAAATGAAGACGAGATTCAGCGACGAACAGATCATCCAGATGCTCAAGGAACAGGAAGCTGGCGAGAAGACAGCGGATGT
>JBCCMR010000086.1:0-10758 GCA_039026255.1 Pseudomonadota bacterium | reverse complement strand
CGTCGCTGTGTCTTTTGGCGCGAGTGCCGGGCGCCCAGGTAACCGGGGTAGAACTGCAGTCAGATTATGCCGCCTTGGCGCGGGAAAATGGCGCCGAAGCTGATTTCACGGTGTATTGCGCGGATGTGGCAGCACTCCCCGTTGATCTGCGCCAAAAGAGCTATGACCATGTGATGTTCAATCCGCCCTGGTATACGCCAGGCACGGTCGAGGCTCCTGCCGACCCGGGGCGTTGCGTGGCGCATGTGGGGGCGATGGCCCCCTGGTTTGATGTAGGTCTACGGCGGCTGCGCCCCGGTGGTACGGTGACGGTGATCCAAAGGGCCGAACGGTTGGGCGATATGCTTTCGGCCCTGGGGCCACAGGCTGGTTCGGTTCAGGTTTTGCCCCTGGCATCGCGGGTCGGTCGCGATGCGGGACGCGTGGTTGTGCGCGCGGTCAAAGGCGGGCGCGGTGCGTTGCGTTTGCGGGCGCCAATGGTGGTGCACCGGGGGGAATCGCACCGGGACGGGGATAGCTTTTCCGATGCAGCCCGCGCGGTCCTGCGCGATGGGGCGGCGATATCTTGGCATTAGGAGACGTTGCCCAACTGCCCGTGGGAACAGCGACTTACGGGGCGACCTGTCATGCGTTGCGGCGCCTGAGCCAGAAGTAATGACAGATTAGGAATTCTGTGGTCTGATTGACTGGCAATCACTGATAGGAGGTAAAGGATGAGCGTGATTTCCCGGATCGCGGAGTTGAAGCGCAAACATGCAGAACTGTCCGAGAAGGTTGAATTCATTCAGCGGCAGCCCGGGTCCGATGACCTTGAGGTGGCGTCGTTGAAAAAGCAGAAGTTGGCGTTGAAAGAGGAAATTCATCGCCTGTCCGCTTAGGGGCGCTCGCCCGACCGGGCTGCTGTGATGTCCGGGATAAATCAGATCACACTGACTGGGTCGGGTGTGACATAAAAACGGGGCCGCATGTCGGCCCCGTCGCGTGTCTGGGTGAAGGCGTCGCGCCCTCCGCGAGCCGGATCAGACGAAGTGCTGACCGCCGTTTGCCGTTATTGTGGAGCCGGTCACAAAGCCCCCATCGTCTGACACCAGGAAAGACACGCAGCGGGCGATCTCTTCCGGTTCGCCCAGGCGCCCTGCTGGGATCTGGGCAATTATGCCGTCGCGGACTTTTTCCGGCACAGCCATCACCATTTCGGTGGCGATGTATCCCGGGCAGATGGCGTTGGCGGTGATGCCCGCGCGCGCGCCTTCCTGGGCGAGCGATTTGATGATGCCCAGGTCGCCCGCTTTGGTGGCGGCGTAGTTCACCTGGGCGAACTGCCCCTTTTGGCCGTTGATCGAAGAAATGACCACGATGCGGCCAAACTTGCGCTCGCGCATACCCGGCCAGATTGGGTGCACGGTGTTGAAGACGCCGGTAAGGTTGGTGTCGATGACCTCGTGCCACTGTTCGGGCGTCATCTTGTGGAAGGGCGCGTCGCGGGTGATGCCCGCGTTTGCGACCACAATGTCGATGGGTCCCAGGTCAGCCTCCACCTGGGACAGCCCGGCCTTTGAGGCTTCGTAATCGGCCACATTCCACTTGTAGGTCTTGATGCCGGTTTCCTCGGTGAAGGCGGCGGCCTTTTCGTCGTTGCCGGCATAGGTCGCGGCAACGGTGTAGCCTTTGGATTTCAGTTCTTTCGAGATCGCTTCGCCGATACCGCGGCTGCCGCCGGTCACGAGGGCAACTCTTGCCATTGTGGTCTCCTGGGTGGTGTGTGGTGGTGGGTTGTTACGCAAGGCGGCTACCCTGCGCAACATTCTTTCGTGGGCTGCGCTGGCTTACGGGCGCTCGACACACATGGCAACGCCCATACCGCCACCGATACATAGCGTGGCGAGCCCTTTTTTGGCGCCGCGCCGCTTCATTTCGTAAAGGAGCGTGGTCAGCACCCGGGCACCTGAGGCGCCGATCGGATGGCCGATGGCGATGGCGCCGCCGTTCACGTTTACGATTGCCGGGTCCCAGCCCATGTCTTTGTTAACTGCGCAGGCCTGGGCGGCGAAAGCTTCGTTGGCTTCGACTAAGTCCAAGTCTTCGACTTTCCAGCCTGCCTTATCGAGCGCTTTGCGGCTGGCATGGATAGGGCCTACGCCCATGATCGCTGGGTCAAGCCCGGCGGTGGCGTAGGACGCGATGCGGGCAAGCGGCTCAATCCCGCGTTTTTCTGCTTCGTCGGCTGACATCATAAGCGCCACGGCAGCCCCGTCGTTGAGCCCGGAGGCATTGGCCGCTGTAACCGACCCTTCCCGGTCGAAGGCCGGTCGCAGTTTCTGCATCGCTTCGATCGTGGCGCCGTGGCGGATGTATTCGTCGCTGTCCACGACAATGTCACCTTTGCGGGTCTTAATGGTAACGGAAGTGATTTCGTCGGCGAACTTGCCAGCCTTCTGCGCGGCTTCGGCCTTGTTCTGGCTGCCAACAGCAAATTCATCCTGCATATCACGGCTAATTTGCCACTGATTGGCGACGTTTTCGGCGGTGTTGCCCATGTGATAGCCGTTGAAGGCGTCCCACAGGCCGTCCTTGATCATTGTGTCAATGTAGCCCATGTCGCCCATCTTTTGGCCCTGGCGCAGGGTGGCCGCATGGGGGGCCAGGCTCATGCTTTCTTGACCGCCGGCCACGACCACGTCGGCGTCTCCCAACTGGATATGCTGGGCGGCTAGGGCCACGGCCCTCAAGCCCGATCCGCAAACCTGGTTGATGCCCCAGGCAGCTGCTTCTTTCGGAAGGCCCGCGTTGATATGTGCCTGTCGCGCCGGATTTTGGCCTTGGGCGGCGGTCAGAACCTGGCCCAAGATGGTTTCCGAGATGTCTTCAGCGGCCACGCCGGCGCGGTCGAGTACCGATTTGATAGCGATGCTTCCCAGGTCGTGGGCGGGGGTGTTAGCGAAGCTGCCCAGGAAAGAGCCGACCGGCGTGCGGGTGGCAGAGGCGATCACAACATTGGTCATGGTGAAAATCCTTTCGGTGTCGGGCGCGGCCTCGACGCGGGCTTATGCCCGGCGGATCGAACCGCGCAGGGGGTAATCCGTCTAGGGCGCGGTGTATCGCCTGCGTCACGCGGTGCAAGGGGAATTAGGACATATATTAACCATCCCTGGCCGGACTTTCAGAGGACGCCGAAATGTGCACATCCGAGTTCTGGGTCAAGAGAATCCGCTCCGCACCTGCGGGTTTGGGCCCGGATTTGATAACATGGGTTGCTGTTGCGAGGTCTAAAAGTTGGAAGATGCGCAGCAACACAAATGACCGCGCCGTTGGATGCGACAAGTCTGCATTGCTCCGCCGTCTGATTTAAAATGATCGGCGGTTGTAGTTGGGTCGTTCGTGAGGCAGTCAGATGGGTGCATGTCCTTTGCGCCTGACCGCCCGCCTTTCGACCTGCCTTCCTGAACACCCGCAGGCTGCCGGTGGGCCGCCAAAGGGTGGGCTGGCCCATGTAACGCGGGCTCAAAAGGGGTCCCACGGGCAGCGTTTGGCCAAACGCGGCGCCGGGGGGTCGACAACGGCGGCCAATTGCCCGGCCAAACTGCACGCGCAGCCCAGCAGTTTTGCCGCTTAGTTACACGTAGCCTTCAAGGGAAGTTTCTTTTTCCTTCCAGACCGGCACGGTTTCTGGCCGGCCCAGGAGGTAGCCTTGCAGGCAGTCTATCCCTGCCTCCTGGAGGTAAGACATCTCTTCCTTGCGCTCCACACATTCCGCCACGGTGAACATATCAAACTGCTGGGCAATGGCGATCAGCGCCGCCGTCAGCACCTGATTGTCGGGGTCTTGATGAATGTTGCGTATGAATTGGCCGTCGATTTTGACGATATCGAACTGGAAATCTCGGAAGAAGCGGAATGCCGTGTAGCCCGCGCCAAAGTCATCCAGGGCAAACGAAATCCCGCGCCGGTGTAAGTCTGCCATAAAGACGTTGACCACATCGGGCATAATCATCGCGGAGCTTTCTGTGATCTCAAGGATCAGCCTTTCCGCGATTGTAGGGTCAAGCGCCAGCCCGTGGTTCAACGTGTCCATCCAGCGCGGATAACCGATGGATCGCGCCGACATATTTATAGCCAGCCGCAAGGACGGTTCCTCCGCCAACGCCACAAGGCCCAATTCTAAAGCCAGACAGTCGATAATGCGGCCAAGCTCCATCGTTTCGACCACTTCGATGAAGTCGCGCGCTGGGATGATCTGGCGGTTGAGGTCGAGCACCCGCACCAGCCCTTCGTAATAGGCAGGTCGTGTCGGGTTCTTAGAATGAACAATCGGCTGATAGGCCAAAAGCACATTTTTGCGGTCAATAGCATCCCGTACCAGGTCGATCACGAGGTTCTGTTCAGACTCCCGCACCTGTTCATAGGTCATGTTGTCCGGACCGTTGAGGTCGGGTGCGATTTTGAAACTCACGGGCTGCTCCTCCGATTCGTGATCTCGTTTCGGTCTTTATGCAGCCCAATACCCTAACCCCCGGTTAAAGCTTGATTTCAATAAAAAATTTCATGATTAAAGCATCAAAACTCGGCTTAGGAGCCCCCGATGGATCGCTGCGGCTGGTGCGGAGACCTCGATATATATGTTGCTTACCACGACCAGGAATGGGGTGTCCCCGAATGGGATAGCCGCGCGCTGTGGGAAAAGCTGGTGCTAGACGGATTTCAAGCGGGGCTGAGCTGGCTGACGATCTTGCGCAAGCGCGACGCGTTTCGGGCGGCCTTCCATGGGTTTGACCCCGAAAAGGTGGCTGCCATGGGTGACACGGACGTAGCGCGGCTTTTGCAAGACCCAGGTATCGTGCGCCACCGGGGCAAGATCGAGGCGGCGATCAAAGGTGCCCGTGTCTGGATCCAGATCGAAGAAAAAGGTCCAGGCTTTGGCTCTTTGATCTGGGATCGTGTCGACGGAGCGCCGATCCAAAACCAATACCGCACAGCCCAAGAGGTGCCCACCCAGGACGCGCTTAGCCTGGCCATCAGCAAGGACCTGCGGGCACGGGGATTTACCTTTGTGGGGCCCACAATTGTCTATGCTTGGATGGAAGCCTGCGGGCTGATGAACAATCATCTAACGAGCTGCTTTCGGCATAAAATTGTCGCTGATTTCGGTCAGGGTTGATTTATCCGACTGAATCAGTCAGGATTATATCAAGCGCCCGTTCTGGGACGCCGACACACCAGCGACAAGCACACCAGGAGCAAGGTTCGTATCATGGGTGAAATGTCCCTTACTGTTCTGACCCAGGAGTTGGGTGCAGCACTGCGTGAGGGCTTGCCTTTCGGACGTTCGCTCGACGCGCTTTTGGCGCGCGTACAAGGAGGCCGGACATGACCGTGCAATATTCCATAGACACTGAAACTGCGTGCCCGGTGCACGACGCCGAGGTGCTCACCAAGCAGGGGCGCGTGGCGTTGATCCGCCTGGATGAAAAGGTCTATACCTTGCGGATCACCAAAGCGGGCAAGCTGATCCTTACCAAGTAGGCACCGCCGGGCGATATCCGCTTAGGCGGACCAATGAGGCGCACTTTAGGGTGCGCCTTTTGATTTTTCTTGTCTAGAAATCTGCCGCCTTAATTTTGAATTGCGCCTTTCCAGCCAGGCGCGCGAAAGGTTTCGTTAAGACCCGCATCTCTATTGTGCTCGCTAGGGTAACGAGGTGTTTCAGTGCCAGAGAATCAAACGAAACCAGATATGCACTATCTGGAGGCGGAGCTGTTGCAAGAGATCAGCTGCAACCCCGATACGTGGGGTCTCTTGCAGCGAGCGACCACCGACGGGATGTGGTGTTGGGACCTGGAGAACCCCGATCACGAGTGGATGAGCCCGGAGTTCTGGCGGCTGTTCGGCTATGACCCGACCCATAAGGCACATCTTTCGCGCGAATGGCGCGACATGATCCACCCGGAGGACGAGGCCCGCTCGGTTGAGAACCTTAAGGCGCATTGCGCCGACCCTGATCACCCCTATGACCAGATTGTGCGGTACACACACCGGGACGGAAGCACCGTATGGGTGCGCTGTCGTGGAATGGCGATCCGGGACGCCAGCGGGCGGGCGATTCGTATGATCGGCGCCCACAACCGGGTGACGACGGTGTCTGCGGCACCGGACGAAAGCGCCGCACTGAAGGCCGCAAATGCGGAGTTGCGGTCTTTCGCGTACGCGTTGAGCCACGACCTGAAATCGCCGGCAAACACGGTTTCTATGCTCTTGCGCGAACTTGAACGGTCCGACGGTGCGGCGCTAAGCCATGGCGGTGCTGAGGATTTGACGCTGGCCCAGCAGACAGTTGGACGCATGCAGGGGCTGGTTGACTCGCTTTTGAGTTATGCCAGCCTGGTGTCCCCTCGAGGTCGGATGCGGCCGGTGGAATTGGCCGAACTTATGGAAGAAACCCTCCAAGACATGGCCGCGGCGATCCAAAGTTCGGGCGCGCGGGTTACGGTGGGCGATCTGCCGTCGGTAAACGGTGACCGGGTGCAATTGCGCCTGGCGCTGCAAAACCTGCTCGGCAATGCGATCAAATACGCCAAACCCGGAGAGAACCCGCAGGTGCATGTGCACGCGCCCGCGCTCCCCCAGGACGCGGATCAGGCCGAAATCCATGTGTCCGACCAGGGTGTTGGGGTGCCGTCGGCCAGTCATGACCATATCTTTGAGCCCTTCAAACGGCTCCACGGTATGGCCGAAGTGGAAGGCAAGGGCCTTGGCCTCGCGCTCTGTCGCCGCATCGCCACTAACCACGGCGGGACAATCACGTTGCAGTCCGCACCGGGAGACGGCGCCACCTTTATCGTCAAACTTCCTAGGATTACCGCATGACCCCGCCCGTCATCCCCACCTACCCGAAGCCCACCTTTGCACCACGGATCGGCACACTGATGGTGATTGACGACAACGAAGTCGACCAGATGATCTATCGCCGTATCATCCGCCGGTCGAAAATGGTGGGTCAGGTGATGCCCTTCCTCTACGCCACAGAGGCGCTTGAATACTTATGCCGCCCGGACCGGACGCCGGTGGACGCGATCCTATTGGACATCAATATGCCGCGTATGGACGGGTTTGAATTTCTTGAGGCGGCAACGAAAAGGCTTGGTGACAGGTTTGTGCAGGTGGTGGTGGTCATGTTGACGACGTCACTTGACCCCGGCGACCGCGCCCGAGCTGCCCAATTCCCCGTGGTGCGCAACTACTTCAACAAACCCTTAGAAGAAGAGCACCTGTCTCAGTTGGACGCGCTGTTGACCGTGGAACAACCGATCCGTGATGTCGCGGGGTAGTTCGCAGGGCTTCAAAACAGCGCCGCGGTTCGGGCTTTTGGACTTGGTCTTGTGCAAGTTTACGGGTCTGCAGTGCGTTCCAAAAAGAGCCCATGGATCGGACTCCATCGCCAGGCCCCGGTGGCGGCGCGCTAAAGCGCAACCCACCAAGTCGTAGGGAATTTCACGGTTTGCACTGTGCGGTGCCGAAGCTTCTGCGCGCAGGCGCTTCCCCGAATTTGCGCGCCGGGGGTTTCGTGGTGCGCCTAGCTGCCCGGGTTTTCAATCAGGTGGGCCACAAGCGCCTGGGCTTCTTCGCTAAACCACTCCGCATCGCCGCGCAGGCGGGCTATTTCATGGCCGCCTGGGTCCAAAACTATCGTCGTTGGCAACCCGAAGACCGAATAGGACCGGGCAAATGCCTGGCGCGGATCCCGGTGGAGCGGTAACTCGCGGATGTCCGTCTCCTCAAAGAAACGCCGCATAGCCGGCACCGGGTTGCGCCCGGTGGCGACAGTCACAACTGCAAAGTCATCGCCGCCAAATTTCTCTTGTAGGGCATTGAGCGCTGGCATCTCTTTCCTGCAAGGGGCGCACCAAGTGGCCCAAAAGTTCAAGATCACCACCTTACCGGTGTAGTTACCCATATCCATAGGCGCGTCATCGACGGTCAAAAACCCGTCTGTGACAGGCGCTTTTGGGCTCCCGTGCACCACTAGTTTGCGCATCTCCCCCACTTGGAGCGCGGCCAAATCTCCGGCCAAAGCGGGGCTGGTTACCCCGAGTGATGCCATGATAAGGGCGGCGGAAACGAAATTTCGAAACATGGGTATCTGCCTTTTTTCGGACCTGAGAGGAGAAGCCCCAGGATGAGTGACCGGTCGAACGCCATGTGGGGCGGCCGCTTTGCCGCGGGCCCGGACGCAATCATGGAGGCTATCAACGCTTCCATAGGCTTCGATCAGCGCTTGGCACGCCAGGATATCGAAGGGTCACGCGCCCACGCGGCCATGCTTGCCCAACAAGGTATTGTAAGCGATAGCGACGCCCAGGCCATTCGGGAAGGGTTACTCACGGTCTTGTCAGAGATTGAGGCGGGCACGTTTCCCTTTTCGACCGCGCTTGAAGATATCCACATGAACGTAGAGTCGCGGCTTCGCGATTTGATCGGTGATGCGGCGGGACGGCTCCATACCGGGCGCAGCCGTAACGATCAGGTGGCGCTTGATTTCCGTATGTGGGTCCGTGACCAAGCTGATACAGCCATCGCTGGGCTTAGCGCTCTTATGGAGGCTTTTATGGCCCAGGCGGAGGCGGGCGCGGATATGGTGATGCCCGGCTTCACCCACCTGCAAAGCGCGCAGCCGGTTACCTGGGGTCACCACATGCTGGCCTATGTGGAGATGTTTGCCCGCGACCGCTCCCGGTTTGTGGACGCGCGGGCGCGCATGAACGAATGCCCCTTGGGGGCGGCGGCACTTGCCGGGACGAGTTTCCCAATTGACCGAGAGAGCACGGCCCGGGCGCTCGGATTTGACCGTCCGGCGGCCAACAGCCTAGATGCGGTCAGCGACCGCGATTTCGCGCTCGAGTTCCTTGCGGCTGCCAGCATTTGCGCCACCCACCTGAGTCGCTTTGCCGAAGAACTTGTCATCTGGTCGTCCGCCCAGTTTCGTTTTGTGACCCTGTCGGACCGTTTTTCGACCGGGTCTAGCATCATGCCGCAAAAGAAGAACCCTGATGCGGCAGAGCTGGTGCGCGCCAAGGTGGGGCGGATCAACGGTGCGCTTGTCGGACTTTTGACAGTAATGAAGGGTTTGCCGCTAACCTATTCTAAAGACATGCAAGAAGACAAAGAACAGGTTTTTGACGCCGCCGACAGCCTGATGCTGGCGCTTGCCGCGATGGAAGGGATGGTTCGCGACCTGACCCCAAATCCGCCCGCATTGGAGGCCGCAGCTGGGGCCGGCTTTTCCACGGCCACGGACCTGGCAGACTGGTTGGTGCGGGAACTGGGTCTGCCATTTCGCGATGCCCACCACATCACCGGCACGCTGGTAGCCAAAGCCGAGGCGGCGGGCTGCGATCTGCCTGAGCTAAGTCTTGAGCAGATGCAGGCGGTGCACAGTGCCATTACCGAGGGTGTTTTTACTGTGCTGGGCGTCGAAAATTCGGTGGCAAGCCGTCAAAGCTATGGTGGCACTGCGCCCGTGCGGGTGCGCGAACAGATTGCGCGGTGGCGGGACGCGGGCTAGTGTCGGGACAGTAACTTTTGGGGGACACTCATGAAACGCATCGCACTTTCTGCCGCACTTACCGCCATGGCCCTGGGGCTTTCAGCATGCGAACTTTTTGGGATGGCGCTGGGCGCCCTGTGATACGGACTGGGGCGCTGGTGTCTTTGCTGGCACTGGCGGCCTGCGGGATCAAAGGCGACCCCCTACCGGTTGAGGACGTGACTCAGGCCGAACCTTCGATCACCGCGACCACAGATGAGGCGGACGACGTGCCCGACGGCGAAAGCATGGGTTAGGCAAGTGTCAGCTCAGTTCCCTTCTTCGCGCGGGTGACAGCGGGTCGAAGCACCCTATGTTCAGTCGCGAAGAAAGGCCCGGCCCATGTCCCCACTGCGCATCGCATACCTGATTCTCACCGTCGCTGGGATCATCCTTCCGATGCGGTATTTCATACCTTGGCTTCAGGAAAATAACTGGGACTTGATGGCGATGGTCGACGCTTGGCACGTCAATGCGGCGTCAAGTGGGCTGGTTTGGGACCTAACTGTTGCCGCCGCCGCGCTGGTTGTATGGATGTTGGCCGAGGTCATCCAGCGCCGTGACTACTGGGTATTGGCGGTCTGCATCCCCGCTACCTTTTGCATCGGTGTCAGCTGCGGTTTACCGCTCTTTCTTTTTCTGCGCAGCCGACCGGTGGCCTAGGCCCGGGTCTGACGCAGGGCCTCCGCCAGGGCGATGGCCGCGGCGGTGACCAGATTCAGACTTCGCGTGGCGGTGGCGATGGGTACGCGCACCCGAGCCTCGACTGCGTGATGGACAAAATCTGGCGCCCCGGCGCTTTCGCGACCTAGAATCAGCACATCGCCCGCGGCAAAGGCAAAATCCCAGAGATCGACATCCCCGGCGGTCGTCAAAAGTATGCGGCGCCCAGGTCCATGATCTGCCAAAAACGCGCCCCACCCTGGATGGCGCACCATTTGCGCCACATCGGCATAGTCCATGGCCGTCCGCCGCAACGCCTTTAGCGATAGGGGAAAGCCGCAAGGCTCAATAATATGGAGCCGCGTGTCAAAGCAGGCTGACAGACGGATCATTGCACCCAGATTTTGCGGGATATCCGGTTGAAATGCTGCCAATTCGGGCTTCATGCTACGGTGTACCACGGTATGTGCGTCTTTGCACCACAGTGCCTGGCCGCACGGTGGCTTTAAGGGTGCTCG
>JBCCMR010000085.1:0-10758 GCA_039026255.1 Pseudomonadota bacterium | reverse complement strand
GTGCGGTCCGCGAAGATCAGTTCCCCCGCTCTAACCGGGGCCATAAGGGCCAAGGCAGCCAAGGCTGTCAGCGCCGCGCGGATGTACAGCGTTAGCGACGTTTTCAGAAGGGACTCGAAGGGGGCAAAGGGCATGGCAAATAGCTCCGCTCGGCAATAATTCGCGCAAAGTTTGGCCTCGGCCGCCGCGCCTGTCAAAGAAAACCGAAGCTACCGCGGGTAGAGAGCCCCCAGATCGCCAGTGCCATGATCCCATAGCCCAGCCCCGTGACGACCCCGTCCCGGGCCGTGAGCCCAATCCCAAACAGCACAATCGGAAGGCCCACAAAAAACGGCATGAAGGGAATAAACCCGAAAAGGATCATCAGCACCGCGTTTATGATGACCGCCAGCGCGATCAGCGCCGTGGAGAGAAAACCCTCGGCGGCCCAGCTAAGACGCGGGCGCAGCCAGGGGGTCAGGCGCCGCACCCAGGGCCGCAAACGCTCAGCCCCGGCGGCCAGGCGTTGGGTTGGGACAGTCAACGCGCGAAGGCGCCCAGGAAACCAGGGTTTGCGCCGTCCGATCAAAAGTTGGCTGGCAAAGAGAACAAGCGCGGCGCCGACAATGGCCGGCAACCCGGGAATGGCGCCGACAGGTGTGCACACAAGGGCAGCCAAAAGCGCGATGAAGGGACCAAAGCCGCGCCGTTCTAGGCTGTCGAGTACGTCACCCACCGTCGCCCAATCGCCGCTTGCCCCGCGCACCAGGTCCCCGAGCGCTGCGTCGAGCCCGTTTTCTACGCCATCCCCGGTTTCCGGCCGGGGCGTGCCATCTTTGGGCCCCTGTGCCACCGGTCAAACCACCAAAGTTTCCTTTGTAGCGCTCAGGCTCAGTTCCGGGTGATCTCTTTCGACGCGGTCAATGTCCCACTGCAGCCGGGTCATGTAGACCGGATCATCGTCATGGTCGCGCGCCATATGCCCCTGGTTCTTAGCGATAAAGCTCTCCACATCCGGCCGGGCGCCACTGATCCATCGGGCGGACGTAAACTGCGTCGGTTCAAACCGGACCGGTATCCCGTATTCGAGCGATATCCGGCTGGCGAGCACGTCAAACTGGAGCGATCCCACAACACCCACGATGTAGCCGGACCCAATGACTGGCTTAAAGAGCTTAGCTGCACCCTCTTCAGCGAATTGCGTTAGCGCCTTGTCGAGGTGTTTCGCCTTCATTGGGTCGGTCGCGCGCACATTCTGCAAAAGCTCGGGCGCAAAGCTTGGTATGCCCGAAAATCGCAGGCTCTCCCCTTCTGTGAGGGCGTCGCCGATGCGGAGTTGGCCGTGGTTTGGGATACCAATGATGTCCCCTGCCCAGGCCTCTTCGGTCAGTTCCCGGTCCGAAGCCAGAAACAGCATCGGTGAGGCGATGGCCATGGGTTTTTTAGTGCGCACGTGGGTCAGCTTCATGCCGCGCTGGAAATGGCCTGAGCAAAGTCGCACAAAGGCAATGCGGTCGCGATGCTTTGGGTCCATGTTGGCCTGCACCTTAAAGACAAAGCCGCTGACCTTGTTCTCTTCGGGCGCCACTTGGCGGTCGCCCGCCGTTCGCACCCCTGGCGGCGGGCCGAAATCGCCGATCCCCGCCATGAGTTCCTGCACCCCGAAGCTGTTTATCGCCGACCCAAACCATATGGGCGTCAGCGTCCCGTCCAGAAACGCTTGCCGGTCCATAGGTGGTAAAAGCTCCCGGGCCATTTCGACCTCTTCTAGGAACGGTTCGAGCAGGGACTGCGGAATGTGCTGGGCCAGTTTCGGATCGTCGAGCCCGTTGATCTTGATGCTTTCGGCCACCCGGTTGCGGTCGACCCGGTCCATCAGTTCCAGCCGGTCGTTCAACAGGTCGTAACACCCCAGGAAGTCGCGTCCCTGGCCGATGGGCCAGCTTGCCGGGGTCACGTCGATGGCCAGGTTTTCCTGGATCTCGTCGATGATCTCGAAAGTGTCGCGGCTTTCGCGGTCCATCTTGTTGCAGAAGGTCAAAATGGGCATGTCGCGCAGGCGGCACACCTCAAAAAGCTTACGCGTCTGGCTTTCGACCCCCTTGGCGCCGTCGATGACCATGATCGCCGCGTCCACGGCCGTCAGCGTTCGGTAGGTGTCTTCGGAAAAGTCGCTATGGCCCGGCGTGTCCACAAGGTTGAACCAGTATTTGTCGAACTCAAACGACATCGCTGAGGCGGACACCGAAATCCCGCGGTCCTTTTCCATCTGCATGAAGTCTGACCGAGTGCGGCGCGCTTCGCCTTTGGCGCGCACCTGGCCGGCCATCTTGATTGCACCCCCATAAAGCAAAAATTTCTCAGTGAGAGTGGTCTTGCCCGCGTCCGGGTGCGAGATGATCGCAAACGTGCGGCGGCGGGCGATCTCTGCGGGGAGATCGGGTCGGTTTGAAGTGCGGTCAGCCATGGCGGGCCGTATAGGCGTGCGCGCCGCCCTGGGCAAGCGGGCGGCCCGTCGCGTTGATGTCGTCACCTTGGGGTCGTCGCGCCAGGCATATTGCATCCGGAGTGGGGCGCAACGGCCGTCACACCGGGGTCGGAGTGCGCCGCGGTCGCTCAGCTTTAACCTTTTCCGTGCTAGGCGGCGCGCAACGGGCAAAGACATGAGATCGGGCAATGGTCACAAAAAAACAGGATCGCGAAAAGGCAAGGCTTTCACGTGATATGCGCAACCTCCAGGAGGGACTCATGGAGCAGTGGCTTGACCGTTCGATTCCGGAGGGCTGGCACACGCTGGAGATGGCCCATGATGCCCCGCGCGAGAAGGTTACGCTCTATCTCGACCGCGAGATGATGCGCTGGTTTCGCAGTCTGGGGCAGGGGTATTCCCAACGTATCAATGAGATCCTGCGTATCTACTGGCGCGGGCTTATCACTGGGTCGATCTTGTCCCATTGGGAGCCGTCGGTCTATGGCCCCCAGGAAGAACGCTACATCGAAAGCCTGATCGCCGTCCGCCTAGCCGAGGTCCGGGCCGCTGGTGATCAGCCCGAGGTGGTGAAGATCCTAGAAAGGGTGCAAACAGAGGTGCGTGAGGCCCATAAGACCGCTGCACAATACAGCGGCGGCCCGCGCGATGATATCGGGCCAGGCAGCCCGGGCCACGACGAAGCCGGTTAATCGCCGAGGAGCCCCTGGGCACGCAGGGCAGGCAGACGAGCCCGGGCGATGGGAACGGTTGCCCCGTCATGCATTCGCAGAAAGCGTTTTTTTCCGTCCCGTTCGACCCCGTCGACCCAGTCCCAGGCGACCCAGTGGCTGCGGTGCACTTGGCCCCCGCTTTGGGCCGGCAAAAGGTCCACCGCATCGGCAAAGCGCATGAGTAAAAGTCCTGATCCGGCGGTGGAATGCACTTCAACATAGTGGTCGGCCATCTGCATCCGGATCAGCCGCGCGTCGTGCGGAAGGTCAAGGCGCGATAAAATTGGGTGGCTACCTGGTGTCGGTGTCCGCGGGGGCATTGCGGAGGCATAAAGGACTTCGTTCACTGGGTCTGCGGAGGGGGTGTCGTCGGGCGGTGCGGGCAGTCCCGCCAGGACCCCGCAGACCGCGGCCGCGACCACAACGATGGTAGCGAAGATAAGCCAGATCGGTGGGATGTCCCCGCTGGGAAAAACCGTGTAGGTCAGCGCCAGCACCACCGGAAGGTAGGTCAGTACAAACGCTCCGCCAGCCGCGGCAGATCGCTTGGCAAACGACCACCCAGGAGCAAAAGCATCAAACGCCGACGCCCAGCCGTTGCCCATAAGGTTGCCGCTGATGGCGATTGCCAACCAAAAACCAAGGCGCATGGGCAGGCTTTCTTCGCCGTAGCTGCCGAAGGGTCCGGTGACCCCGCAGACAAGGCCCGTCCCAACGGTAAGCGACATGCCCGCGGGGTGAAAGACGCGGGCACGCAAACGGTTTAGGAAGGCCGAAGCCGGAGGCGTGTCAGGGCGCCGAAAGGTCATCGGTGTTAAAGCTTTGGCTTAGGTCATGGTCGCGAAAGTCAGCACGCACGCCGGGGTTGTCAAGTTCCCGGAGGCCGCAAATGACCCTTTGCCCAAGCGAATCTGTCGGAAAAGGTTAAACAACCGTTGATTGTGCGGCCCCATTCACGAATCCAACGGTTCATTTCGCGTATTGGCCGTTGATTGGCGGTGTGGTCCGAGGTGATCAAAGGTCACCCCAGGCTCGGCCGTAGGGGTGGGGCGCTGACCCGTGTAGTTCGAGTTGAGCCGGGTAGTATGTATCGGTCAGCGCCCCTTGTCATCCCCCCAGAGCCGGGTCAAACCCAGGCGGAGCACCCCTCAACCATCCGATTACGTTTCTCGTAAGACCAGGTGTCCCGGCGCCACTTCGTCGTAGACAGAAGGCCCGGGAGCGTACCCGACCGGGTGAATTGGTGACGGGATGGGCTGAAAATTAAGCTCTCGATCCACCTGACGATTGCGCGGGTCAGGCCGCGGCACAGCGCTCAGAAGCGTTTTCGTGTACGCATGGCGGGGGTCGTCGAAGACCGCCGCCCGGGGCCCAAGTTCCACGATACGGCCCAGGTACATCACCGCCACCTTGTGGCTTACCCGCTCCACCACTGCCATATCGTGGCTAATAAAGAGATACGAGAGCCCCAAGTCCGCCTGCAATTCCATCATCAGGTTCAGCACCTGCGCCTGGACTGACACGTCAAGCGCGCTGACCGCTTCGTCCGCAATAATCAGCTTAGGGTTTAGAGCCAGAGCCCGTGCAATCGCCACGCGTTGCCTCTGGCCCCCGGAAAATTCGTGCGGATAGCGGTCAAGAAACTCGTTAGGCAGCCCGCACCGGTTAAAGAGCTCACGGGCGCGGTCGCGCCGCTCGCTCGGGCGGCCGATACCGTAGTTTTGCATCGGCTCGATTACCTGATCGACCACCCGCCGCGTCGGGTTCAGCGACGCAAACGGATCTTGAAAGATCATCTGCATGTCGCGACGTTGGGCATGCAGGTCTTTGGGTGCCATGGCCAGCACGTCTTTGCCGTCTATGATTACCTGGCCAGATAGCGGTTCTTCCAGGCGTAGAACGGACCGCCCGGCGCTCGACTTGCCGCAACCAGACTCCCCCACAAGGCTCAGTGTTTCGCCCTCTCGCAAGGTAAAGGAAATGTCCTCAACCGCATGCACGTTCGCCACCGTACGCCTCAGAAGCCCGCCGCGCACTGGGTATCGGGTGATCAGGTTTTTGACCTCAAGCACCGTCTTTTCGCCGGGTATCAGAGGGGCTGCATCGGCATTGGCCTCTTGACCCATGATCGCCATCGGCTCTGGGTGCGGCTTGCCCGACATCTCACCCAGTTTTGGCACGGCGGCCAAAAGCGCTTTGGTGTAATCTTCGCGCGGGTTCTCGAAGATGTCTGCAACGGCGCCTTCTTCGACGAGGTTGCCGCGGTACATCACCACCACCCGGTCAGCCATCTGCGCCACGACCGCCATGTCGTGGGTGATAAACAGCACCGCCGTCCCGCTCTCATTTTTCAAGCGGTTGATTAGGCTTAAAATTTCCGCCTGGATTGTCACGTCAAGCGCGGTCGTGGGTTCGTCAGCAATCAATAGTCTGGGTTCGCAGGCGAGTGCCATTGCGATCATCACGCGTTGGCGCATACCGCCTGACAGTTCATGCGGATACTGGGTGAGCCGCCGTTCCGGTTCGGGGATGCGCACCCGCTGCAACAATTCCAGCGCCCGCGTCCGCGCAGCTTCTTTCGTGAGCCCCTTGTGCACGCGCAGCCCCTCGGTCAGCTGGCGGCCCACGGTGAACACCGGGTTGAGCGAGGTCATCGGCTCCTGAAAGATCATGCCTATTTGGTTGCCGCGGATCGTACGCATCAGCGCATCGTCAGCCTCTGACAGGTCACGGGTTTCGCCGCCTGCGTCCACGAAGTTCAGCTTGCCATTAGCGATGCGCCCGCCGCCGAATTCCACAAGCCGCATCAGCGACAGCGACGAGACCGATTTCCCCGATCCGCTTTCCCCAACGACGCAGACGGTTTCGCCTGCATTGATATGGAAAGTGACATCCTCCACCCCGACCACGAGACCGGAGTTGGTGTCAAATTCAACCCGAAGATTTTCGAAGGAAACAAGCGGTTGGCCGTCGGGCATGAGCGTATCCTGGCAGATGTCGCGCCACCGTGGCCGGGCATGGGCGCCCTGTCAACGGGCGAAGGCTGGGCCTTGGCAGGGCGAAAACCGGTTTCCCCGGGGCAAGGGGCGCACTAGGGTCGCGCCGACACTGTTGACCGAAGGAGGTTGCTATGGACCTGGGCATCAAAGGCAAGCGCGCAATTGTCTGCGCCGCATCGAAGGGGCTGGGGCTCGGCTGCGCCGAAGCCCTTGCCGAAGCGGGGGTGGACCTGGTGATCAACGCCCGCTCCGAGGGGCCGCTTACCGCCGCGGCCGATACGCTTTCCGCCCAGGGCGTTGCCGTCGAAGCCGTGGCCGGTGACATCACGGACCCGGCCATCCAAAACAAGGTGCTGGCCGCCGCCGGGGCGCCTGACATTTTGGTCAACAACGCCGGCGGCCCGCCGCCGGGTCTTTGGTCGGACTGGGACCGCGACGACTTTATCCGCGCGCTTGACGCCAACATGCTGACGCCCATCGCCCTGATGAAGGCCGTGCTGCCGGGCATGATGGACCGCGGCTGGGGACGCGTAGTCAACATTACCTCCCAGTCGGTCAAGGCGCCGGTGCCGGTGCTGGGACTGTCGAATTCGGCCCGGGCGGGGCTGACGGGGTATGTGGCCGGGACCGCACGGCAGGTCGCGCCCGCGGGTGTGACGATCAACAACCTTCAGCCGGGCATTCACGCCACCGACCGGGCCGACGCGCTTGACGGCGGCGTGGCCCAGGCTGAGGGCATCACGCTCGAAGCGGCCCGCCAGGCGCGCTTTGCCACCATCCCGGCCCGACGTTACGGCACCCGAAAAGAATTCGGTGCCGCTTGTGCATTCCTGTGTTCGCAACATGCGGGCTTTATCGTGGGGCAAAACATCCTTCTTGATGGGGGCGCGGTGAACGCGACGATGTAGGCGCATGCCATGGCAGACCGCTTCAGTCTCAAAGATGCGCTGTTTAACGACGGGACTGTCACCTATCTGACCAGGCTTTTCGGGGACGCGATTGATGGCGCGGGAGCGCGGGCCGAAATCATGGCCCGCTTGCCGGAACTCGAACTGAAGGCGCGTATCGCTTGGATCGCGGAGGTCTTAGAAAACTATCTGCCCGCCAGTTTCCCTGCCGCCGCTGATGTAATCGAAGCGGCGCTGCCGCCAGAACTTGACCCGACACGGACCGATGGCGATTTTGGTGATTTCATTTTTGCGCCGCTGGGGGATTATACGGCGAAGGCAGGGCTTGGGCATCCGGAGCGGGCGCTTGATCTCCTCCACGCGTTGACACGCCGGTTTTCCATGGAATTTGCTTTGCGGCCTTTCATTGATGCTGTCCCCGAGGTCACGCTGCCGCGTCTTTCCCGGTGGGCCCGAGATCCAAATTATCACGTGCGCCGCTTGGTGAGCGAGGCCACCCGCCCACGGCTGCCTTGGGCCGCGCGACTTGACCTGGATCTGGCAGTCAGGCTGCCGCTTTTGACTGCGCTCCACAGCGATTCAACCCGTTATGTGACGCGTTCAGTAGCTAATCACCTGGGTGATATCGCCAAGGAAGACGCGAACTTGGTGATTGATATCCTAAATTCGTGGAAGAGGTCGGGAGTGGCGGACCCAGAAGAGCTGGCCTGGCTTTCGGCCCACGCCTTGCGCGCCCAGATCAAGGCCGGGCACTCCGGGGCGCTTAGCTTTTTGGGATATGCGGGTGATGCGCCTGTCGAGGCGCATCTATCTCTTGGCGCCGCCACGGTGGCGATCGGGGACATGTTGGACATCACGGTTGAGATCACAGCGCGCGCGGAGTGCAGAGTGCTGGTCGACTACGTCTTGGCCTTGCGCAAAGCAAATGGGTCTGCGGTGCCCAAAACCTACAAGATGCGGACCCTGACCCTGCGCGCGGGCCAGTCCACGCGCATCGTGAAGCGGCACCGCTTCAAAGGGGACGCGACAAGCTTTCAGCTTTATCCTGGCGAGACGGGCATTTGGCTGTTGGTGAACGGTGAAAAGCGCGCGCCGGCCACCTTTACCCTAACCAGGTAGACATTCGCGGCGCGTTTATTCTGTGTTCAGGTCGCGCCGGGATCGCGCCGAGAATTGGGCCAGGGGTTGGGCCCGGGGTTGGGCCAGGGATTGGCGGGGTGCGAAACCGCTCCCCCTTTGCGGGGCTTTGCCCTAGGGTGCGCGCGTTTAATCCCGGAGGAAAAATGACCCCGCGCTTGGAACTTGAAAACGTCAGCCGCGCCTTTGAGGGCCGCGCGGTTGTCGAAGCCGTCAGCTTGCGGCTTTCAGCCGGGGAGGTGGTGTGCCTTTTGGGGCCTTCAGGCTGCGGGAAGTCAACGACGCTTCGCATTGCAGCGGGCGTTGACCGACAGGACGCGGGACGCGTGCTTATCGATGGGGAAGAGGTGTCAAGCGCCCGCTTCCATGCCCCGCCCGAAGCTCGCGGCGTCGGGCTTATGTTTCAGGATTTTGCACTTTTCCCGCACCTGCGCGTGGGGGAAAACGTGGGCTTTGGGCTTCGCGGACGCGACCCAGCGCGAGTGCGCGATCTGCTCGCGCGGGTGGATCTGGCGGGCTATGAGCGCGCCTTCCCGCACCAGCTTTCGGGCGGTGAACAGCAGCGCGTAGCGCTGGCCCGGGCTTTGGCGCCGCGGCCCCGGGTGCTTTTGATGGACGAACCCTTCAGCGGTCTCGACGACCGGTTGCGCGACGAGGTGCGCGACCGGACGTTGGCGCTTTTGCGAGACGAAGACAGCGCCGTGCTGATGGTCACCCACGAACCGGCAGAAGCCCTGCGCATGGCAGACCGCATCGCGCTTATGCGCGCGGGACGCGTTGTGCAGGCTGCGCCACCGCTGCAGGTCTATACCACCCCAGTCGACCGCGAAGCTGCGGCCTTTTTCAGTGATGTGAATGTGATCACTGCCCGGGTCGCTGACGGATCCGCGCAGACCCCTTTCGGGCCCTTTGTCGCCCCGGGATTGGCCGACGGCCAGGCGGTTGAGGTGGTTATCCGGCCCCAGCATGTGCGGCTGGACTTTGACCGCCAGGGGCGTGGCCCTGGCGCCACCGAAGCCGAAGGCACACCGCGAAATGCCCAAGTCAGCCGCGCGCGTTTCTTGGGTCGCGAAAGCCTAGTGGAATTTACCTTCGCCGGGGGTGAGAGCTTTCTAGTGACCGTGCCGGGGGTGTTTTTGCCAGAACCGGGGCGGGTGTTTTGGTTGTCACTCCCCCGGGCGCGAAGTTTCGTTTTCCCGACGTGACGACCCGCCTAGGATAGGACTTTGGCATGAGTATTTGGGCAGAGTAGAAGGAGGACGACAGCGCACCTCAAGGGCCGCGGCGCGGATATTTGGCCAGCTAAGCCGCAACACGCCCAGTCTTGCGCAGTCGCTGCCGCGCGCGGGAAATTTGGCGGCGCCAAGACTTAGACGATGGTGGCTTCGGTTGCGTCGCGCATGTCCGCCTCGGTCACCCCATCGGCCAGTTCAAGAATACGCAGACCGCCGTCTGTCACATCCAGGACGCCCAGGTTGGTGATGATACGGTTGACCACGCCTGCCCCGGTGAGTGGCAGCGTGCAGGACTTGAGCACCTTTGACGCGCCCGCTTTGTTCTGATGGTCCATAACCACGATGACTTTGCCCACACCAGCCACAAGGTCCATGGCGCCGCCCATGCCTTTCACCAGCTTACCCGGGATCATCCAGTTGGCCAGGTCGCCGTTTTCAGCCACCTCCATGGCGCCCAGGATTGCCGCCGCAATCTTGCCACCGCGGATCATGCCAAATGACGTGGCGCTGTCGAAGTAGGAGGTGCGTGCGAGTTCGGTGATTGTCTGTTTGCCGGCGTTGATCAGGTCGGGATCCTCTTCCCCTTCGAAGGGGAAGGGGCCCATGCCCAGCATGCCGTTTTCAGACTGCAATGTGATGTCCTTATCGCCTACGTAGTTGGCCACCAGCGTCGGGATGCCGATCCCGAGGTTGACATACATACCGTCTTCCAGCTCTTCAGCGGCCCGTGCCGCCATTTGATTTCGATCCCAGGGCATAGCGTGCCTTTCCTTTTGTGGGTCCGTTTCTGGCGTTTGTTCCAGGGCGGCGTCAGGCTTCTTCGCGCGTGCGTGTGGTGCGCTGTTCAATGCGTTTTTCGTGGTCGCCCTGGATAAGGCGGTGCACGTAGATGCCAGGCAGGTGGATCAGGTCGGGGTCGAGCGTACCGCGGGGGACGATCTCTTCCACCTCCATGATGCAGGTCTTGCCGCACATGGCCGCGGGAGGATTAAAATTGCGCGCTGTCTTTCGGAAGATTGCGTTGCCGGTTTCGTCAGCTTTCCAGGCTTTCACGATCGAGACATCGGCAAAGATACCTGTCTCAAGAATGTAAGATTTTCCGTCGAAGTCCTTGTGCTCTTTGCCCTCGGCGATTTGGGTGCCGACGCCGGTGGCGGTGTAGAAGCCCGGGATACCGGCGCCGCCGGCGCGCATACGTTCGGCCAGGGTGCCCTGGGGATTGAACTCTATCTCCAACTCGCCCGACAGGTATTGGCGCATGAATTCGTCATTTTCGCCCACGTAAGAGCTGATCATCTT
>JBCCMR010000084.1:0-10766 GCA_039026255.1 Pseudomonadota bacterium | reverse complement strand
GCGTAGGAAATCCCCTCTGCGGCGCCGTCGGACGCGTTGTCCAACCAATCAATGAACTTGGCGGCATTGTCGGGCGGGGCGCCGTTGTAGGACGAGCATGCGATCAGGATCGGGGCGCCCTTGGGCAGCTTGCCGGCATATTCGTCAAGCTCCGCCAACGTCACGTCGAACCCGTTCAGATCGGCCGTGCGCGCCAGGTCGCGGGCGAAATCCTCAGTCGTGCCCAGGTTCGACCCGTAGAGCACAAGCGCCGGAGTGCCGTGGCTTGGCCGGGATGCGCTATCGGCAAGGCCAGTGGCGGCCGCGTCGCCTTCAGGCGCGGAGCCGGGTACCAGGGTAGACCGTGTCACGTCCTTGCGCAGACGCACCTTCATCTTCAGCCCCTCGGGCTTGATCGAAAGGCTCTCTTTCAGAAGAAGCTTGTAGTTGAGGTAATCCACCAATTCGAACCGCTGGAGGATCATGCCCATCACCAGGACCGCCTCCTGCATGGCAAACTGGCGACCGATACAGGCGCGCTGGCCGTTGCCGAAGGGCTTGTAGGCATTGGCCGGGCGCGCGGCCATCGCCTCTTTCGAGAAGTTTTCAGGGTCGAAGTTGTCGGCGTTTTCGCCCCAGACCCGTTTGTCCCGGTGCAGCATCAGCGACAGCACCGTTGTGAAGGTCCGTTCCTTGATCTTGTACTTCCCGCCGATGATTTCGTCTTTGTAGGGATAGACAGAAAATGCTGGCGCAGTGGGGTAAAGCCGAAGCGCCTCAAACAGTATCTGCGTGACATAAGTCAGCTGGTTTACCTGTTTGAGCGTTGGCTGCACCGAAATATCCCGACCCAAAACGCGATCCACCTCCTCATAGGCTTTTTCCAGCACGTCCGGGTGGTTCATCAGGAAATGCAGCGTAAACGACATCAGGCCGCTGGTGGTTTCGTGCCCAGCGATCAGGAAGGTGTTGATCTGGAAGCGGATATTTTCGTCGCTCAGGCTTTCGCCGGTGACCTTGTCGACTCCGTCGAGCATGTAGTTGAGCAGGTCGTTGGTCGCCCGGTCGCCGCTTTTGCGCCGCTCGGCGATAATGTCGTCGACGAGCGTGTTCATGTAAGACACGTCTTTTTCCATCTGATCCAAACGCCGCCGCAGCAGGGTTGACTCAAAGGGAAGACCGCGCTGCATCATGCAGGTTTCCAGTGTGTTGGTGAGCGCGTTGATAAACGGATGATAGTCCTGGCGGTAAAAGCTGTTGAACCGATAGTTAAAACCGCAGATGCCAATGGTATCGAGCGCCACCGCAGTCATATCGTGCACGATGTCGATTTCATCGTCCTGGTTCAGGCGTTCCCACTTCAGGCAAAGCTGCGTCGCCACGTCGAGCATCATCGGGAAATAGTTCGACATCGCCTGGCGCGAAAACGTCGGCAGCAGGATGTTGTGAGCTTTTGACCAGTTCGCCTCTTGCGTGTCGCCGGTAAACAGCCCGTCGCCGCCGATGGCACGCACCCGCCGAAGCGACCCGCGCACGGCCTTGTCAAAGCGTTTTTCGTCGCAGAGTTCGTCCACCAGGTCGTGGCCCGACACGATCAAGATTGGGGTACCCATCATGTCCATGCGGAAGATCGGACCCAATTCACGCGTCAGTCGCATCATGTCTTGGAGTGGGGCATCTTTGTCGATCGAAAGCATGTTGCCCACCACGGGCATTTTGTCCGGCATCGGTATGCGTTCGAGTTTCATCGTCTCGGTCACAGCTTTCCTCCCTAGCGCGATGGTCGAAACATAAATCGGTAAGTGCCTGTTGCGAGTCAACCAGATCGGCTCAAAACGTTACGTTAACGTCAACTAGGCAGGCGCGCCCCGGTCCGTAGGGCCGTTGCCGCATGCGCAGCAGCCCGGTTTTGCCCGGTCAAAGTGATGCGCTAGGTGCGTTACTATGGCAGTGTTGGAGTTTCAGGACGCGGGTATCTATTGCCCGGCGGGAGGGTTCTACATCGACCCTTGGCGCCCGGTGGACCGCGCGCTGATCACCCACGGCCACGCCGACCACGCCCGCGACGGCATGGGCCGCTACCTGGCAACGGAAAGCGCCGCCCCCGTCATGCGCCACCGCCTTGGGGAGATCACGCTCGACACCATACGCTACGGGGAGCCGCGCCAAATCGGCGACGCACTCGTTAGCTTTCACCCGGCCGGCCATGTGCTGGGGTCGGCGCAAATACGCGTTGAAGTCCGGGGCGAGGTCTGGGTTGTCTCGGGCGACTATAAGGTTGTCGATGACGGGCTCTCGGAACCGTTTGAGCCAGTCCCCTGCCACGCCTTCATCACCGAATGCACCTTTGGGCTTCCGGTCTTCAAATGGACCCCACAGGACGTGCTGCGCGATCAGGTAAACGCCTGGTGGGCCGCGAACCGGGCGGCGGGGCGTTTCAGCGTGCTGGGGGCCTACGCGCTGGGCAAAGCGCAGCGGCTTTTGTGCGACGTGGACGCGGGTATCGGGCCGATCCTGACCCACGGGGCCATCGAAAACACCAACGCGGTTCTGCGCGCCCAGGACATCCGCCTGCCCGACACGATCCGTGTCACCCCCGATCTAAACCCAAAGGATCACCCCGGGGCACTGGTGCTGGCGACGCCCTCGGCCATGGGCGGCGCCTGGATGCGCCGCTTCGCCGGCGCCTCGACAGCCTTTGCCAGCGGCTGGATGGCACTCCGTGGCGTGCGCCGGCGGCGCGCGGCGGATCGGGGCTTTGTGGTCAGCGACCACGCCGACTGGGACGGGCTCAACACCGCCATCCGCGCCACCGGGGCAGAACGGGTCTTTGTCACCCACGGCTACACCGGCGCGTTTTCCCGGTGGCTGTCTGACCAGGGCTATGACGCCGCCATTGTGGAAACCGAATTTGACGGCGAAAGCCTGGACAGCGGGGCGGACGCCGTCGAGGACGCCGCGTGAAAGACTTCGCCCAGCTTTTCACTGCCGTCGACCAGACCACAAAGACGACCGTCAAGGTGGCCGCCATGGCCGACTTTTTCCGCAGTGCCAGCGACGAGGATAAGCTTTGGTGTGTGGCGCTTTTCTCGGGCCGGCGCCCGCGGCGGGTGATCACAGCGACCGTGCTTCGGGAATGGGCGGCGGAACGGGCGGGCCTGCCGGACTGGCTCTTTGACGAATGCTATCCGGTAGTGGGTGACCTGGCAGAGACGATCAGCCTGATCCTTCCGCCGCCCACAACCGAAGAAGACCGGCCCCTTTCTGCTTGGATCGCTACGCTCAAAGAGCTTTCCGCCGCCGACGAGGCGGTTCGCAAGGCCGGTATTCTGGCGGCCTGGGATAGCCTGAGCCCAGTCGAGCGGCTGCTCTTCACGAAGCTTTTGACCGGGGGGTTTCGCGTCGGGGTCAGCCAAAAACTGATGACCCGAGCCCTTGCCCAAGCCACCGGCCAGCCAGAGCCTGAACTGACCCACAAGCTGATGGGCGCCTGGACCCCTGACACGGTCAGTTGGCGCACACTGATCGAAGCCCACGACCCCGCCGCCGACCAGTCGCGGCCCTACCCGTTCTACCTGGCCTATCAGGTGGACGACCTCGACGCGCTTGGCCCCGTCAGCGACTGGGCGGCCGAACGGAAATGGGACGGCATCCGCGGGCAGCTGATCCTGCGCGGCGGCGTACACTATCTTTGGTCCCGGGGTGAAGAGCTGATGACCGACCGCTTCCCAGAACTGGCCCGGGCGGTGGACTTCCTGCCCGCGGGCACGGTGCTCGACGGGGAGGTGCTTGCCTTTGACACAAAAGAGAACCGCCCGCTGCCGTTCAACGCCCTGCAAAAGCGGATCGGGCGCAAAACCGTGCCGAAAAAGCTATTGACCGAAGCGCCGGTGATCCTGATGGCCTACGACCTTTTGGAAGACGCGGGCCAAGACATTCGCGATCTACCCTTTGCCGAACGGCGCGCGCGACTTGATGCGCTGCTGGGTGATTTGCCCGCCGACGCCCCCTTGCGGCAGTCGTCCCTCGTGCCTGCCGAAACCTGGGATGATCTGGCCCAGGCGCGCGCGGAGTCGCGCGACCTGATGGCCGAGGGTCTGATGCTCAAACGCTGCAACAGCCCCTACCTGGCCGGCCGCAAAAAGGGCGACTGGTGGAAATGGAAGGTGGATCCGCTAACCATCGACGCAGTCATGATCTATGCGCAGCCCGGGTCCGGACGCCGCGCCAACCTGTTCACCGACTTCACTTTCGCGGTCTGGGACGGGGAGGCGCTTGTACCCTTCACCAAAGCCTACAGCGGACTTACAGACGCCGAATTCCGCAAAATAACCGCCTGGGTGCGCAAGAACACGGTGCAAAAGTTCGGCCCCGTGCGCCAGGTCACCCCGACCCATGTCTTTGAGATCGCCTTCGAAGGTATCCAGGAAAGCACCCGCCACAAATCCGGCGTGGCCCTGCGGTTTCCGCGCATGTCCCGCTGGCGCGAAGACAAGCCCCTGGCCGAAGCAAACACGCTGAGCGACCTAAAAGATATGCTTGCCCAGTACGGTTAGCCAAGTTCGCAGCCGCGCGTTAACTGCCCAACACCTGCACCCACCAGATTTTGCCGTTTGACTCCTGGGTCCAGGCAAAGCCGATATTTCGTGCGTCGGGATGCAGGATACCCATGCGGGTCACTGGATCGCGCAGCCACGCCTCTAGCGTTTGTAGATCACTCTCTAAGGTCTCAGAGATGTTCTCGGCCAGCATACGGCCCGCATAGCCAGTACGTGCCACCCGCTCGATCGGATTCGACCCGTCTGAGCCAAAATGCCAGGGGCGGTTTTGACGGCTCATGTCGCGGGAATGGGTCGCCGCCGCCGCGTTTAGCTGGGCGTTTAGCTGAACTGGCCCAAGCCCATTAGCCTGGCGCACCGCATTGACCGCCTCCACATGCCGCAGCTGGATTTTTGGCGCGTCGCCGGGACGAATACGGAAAATGGACGGCCCGTTGGGGTCCGTCGGAGCGGTGCAGGCCGCCAGGAAGGCCGCTGTCACCAGCGCAAGCCACATGCGGGTCATCACGAAACTCCCTGATCCTTGTCGTACGTCTCGGCTTAGCGGGGATGGCCAAGCGTTTCAAACGGGTTCGGCGCGAAAACGCAGACCCACGGAGGGGTGAATTGAATCTGTGCCCCATCTGCACTACGCTCCCTCCATCTAAATCGCATCGCAGAGACGCAAGCCATGACCGACACCCGCAAATTGACCCGCCGCGCCTTTGTCGGGTCCGCCGCCGCCAGCGCCCTGGCCGCCCCGGCCATCGCGCAACAAACCAACGACCCCGTGCTTTTCCGGCAACTGCAGGAAGAGAACCTCGCCAACCCCGAAACCGGCGCCGTTAAGCGCAACATTTCGGGTTTCACCAACAAGGACTGGCGGCCCTACTTCTCGAACACTCGAAACGGGGTTGTCTTGGTGGATACCCAAAGCCGTGCGCTGCACTATTGGTCCGAAGATCAGTCCGTCTATCGGCTTTATCCAACTTCGGTCCCTGAAACGCCCGAACTCACGCGTGTCGGCCGGACAAACATTGTGCGTAAACGGATCGGGCCCGATTGGCGCCCCACGCCTAATATGCTCAAACGCAACCCCGACTGGCCAAGCTACATTCCCCCGGGGCCGGATAACCCCTTAGGCACCCATGCGCTTTATCTGTCGTGGCGCTACTACCGGATCCATGGGACTCACGACACCCGCAAAATCGGCCGCCGATCATCCAACGGGTGCATCGGGCTCTTCAACGAACACATCGCAGAGCTCTTCGATCTGACCAAGGTTGGCACCCAAGTGTTGCTAATTTGACGACACTTTCGTGACCCTTGCCACGGGCCTGACACTATTGCGTTGCGCGGTGAATCTGTAGCTGGTTAAACCACGATACGAGGTACAGTCTTGGGTGCCTGGCGCGGGGTCATGACCTTTTCCCCAAAACCCGCCAGGCAGAAACTTGGAGGAAAAACATGAAAAAAGTCGCTCTGGCCGCAGCCATGACCCTGGCCGCTTCCACGGCCTTCGCCGGCTCGCCCGAACCAGTAGACCCGCCGATCATCGAAGTAATTGAGGAATCTGGCTCCTCGGGCAACGCCCTCGTGCCGATCCTAGCATTGCTGATCCTGGCCGCTGCCGTCGCAGCCAGCGACTAATCGGCTTGGAGCTGGGTCGCACTGCGTCCCGGTAACGCTTAAGCGGAAGGGTGGCCTCGCGCCGCCCTTTTTGCTGTCTAGTCACCCTCTTTTACGTCCGGCACATAGGCGCGTGACGACACCTGCACCGGGTTGCCTGCGGGATCGAGTACGTTGGCAAAGGCATAGCCGTCGCCTTTGTGAACGGGGCCAAAATCCGCCGCGGACGCCGCGACAAAAGTGGCCACATCCTGCACGTCAAAAACCACCTTCACTAAGCGCTGTCCGGCTTTGCGACCTCGGGCCAAAGGGTGCAAGAGGATGGCTGCCCCAGGCCCGCGCAACTCGGTAATCCGGTCCCCCGGAACCCGTCGGGGCGCCATCGAAAAATGCAGCGCATACCAGGCCGCCACGGCGTCGATATCACGGACATAAAGCACCAGGCGGCCCAACACAGCCATCGCGCCTTAACCTCGTATCCTGGATGCGCGACAGGGTGCGCCCATCGGGATAGGTATGCCGTGGCAACGGCTCATTTTTCTTCCCGCGCCAGCAGATCACGTAAGCCGTCGCGGTAGGACGGGTAGCGCAGTGTAACGCCCAATTCTTCGCGAATGCGCGTGTTTCGGACTCGCTTGCTTTCGCCATAAAAACTGCGCGCCATGGATGACATTTCGGCGGTCTCAAACGGTTCCTCCGGTGGCAGCGGAAGACCAAGAAGTTCTGCCGCATGGCCGATTACGTCCTGGGGCGGCGCCGGGTCGTTGTCACAAACGTTGTAGGCACGTCCCGGGCTTGGCCGTTCGATAGATGCCAGAAGCACTTGCGCAATATCCTCCACATGGATGCGCGAAAAGACTTGACCTGGCTTAATGATACGCCGGGCGCTGCCGTCACGCACCTTGGCAAACGGTCCGCGCCCAGGGCCATAGATACCAGCCAGGCGAAAGATATGCGCGGGCCTGGTCAGGGCGGCCCAGGCCGCCTCTGCCTCGACGCGCCAGGCTCCGCGGCGGGTAGAGGGTCTCAACGCCGTATCCTCGTCTACCCAAGCCCCGCCATGGTCGCCGTAGACGCCCGTAGTGCTGAGGTAGCCGATCCATTTGAACTGGCCCGCGGCGATTTCGGGCTCCAGCGCCCGCAGCATCGGGTCGCCAGCGGCGTCCGGCGCGGCTGAACACAGGATGTGCGTCGCGGCCGCCAGGTCAGCTGCCAGATCGTCCCCGGGAAATCGCCGCATCTCGACCCCCGGTTGGGCTCGGCGGTCCGGATCGCGCGAAGTGCCGATCACCCGCCACCCACGGTCGCGCAGAAGCGGTGCCAGCGCGCGGGCTGAATAGCCGTGACCCAGGCTCAGAAGCACGCTCATACCAGGCGCCCCACTGCCCAGCGCGCCGCATCGGCCACGGTGGCGTCCGCGTCATCGGTCAGCGCCTGGACCGCGGGTCGAAGGGATGGATCATCAGAGTTTCCAATGGCGTAGCAGACGTTCCTCACAAAACGGTCGCGGCCGATGCGTTTGATCGGCGACCCGGCAAACCGCGTCCGAAACCCGGTGTCATCAAGCTGCGCCAGATCGCGCAGTTCGGGCGCCGGGGCGCCGCATAAGTAACGCCGATCGCTGATGTCGCTGGCAAACTTATTCCAGGGGCAGGCCGCCAGGCAGTCGTCACACCCGTAAATCCGGTTTCCCATACGCCCGCGGAGATCGTGGTCCACCGGGCCGCGGTGTTCGATGGTTAGATAACTTACGCACCGGCGCGCATCCAGCTGATAAGGCGTAGGAAATGCATCTGTTGGGCAGGCATCCAGACACTTTCGGCAACTGCCGCAATGGTCCACCTCAGGCGCATCGGCGGTAAGAGTCAGCGTGGTAAAGATCGAACCCAGGAAGATCCAGTTGCCAGCGCTCCGGCTCACCAGGTTGGTATGCTTGCCCTGCCAGCCCAACCCCGCCGCCTGAGCCAAAGGCTTTTCCATCACCGGCGCCGTATCCACAAAGACCTTGATGTCCCCGCCCGCGTAGTCGATCAGCCAGCGCCCCAGGCGTTTGAG
Organism: Pseudomonadota bacterium; assembly: GCA_039026255.1. Lineage (GTDB taxonomy): Bacteria > Pseudomonadota > Alphaproteobacteria > Rhodobacterales > Rhodobacteraceae > Amylibacter. Next base: position 2,565 of record JBCCMR010000084.1, on the reverse strand, counting down.
CCGCTTTTTGACGATATCGTGGTAGTCCTTACCCTGGGCGTAGACGCTCACCGCCGCGCGATCCCGGTGGACCAGGACATCGCGCGGATCGTGGTCAGGGGTATAGGCTTCGGTCAGCATGATCACCGACCGCGCCTCAGGCCAAAGCGCCGTAGGGTCGCCGCGCCAGTGCATGCGTTCGGCCATCCAGCCCATCTGCCCGTGGCGCCCCTGGGCGATAAAGTCGCGCAAACGTTCTGCGGTGCCGGGCACTGCGTCCGGACGGCAAATACCCACGTCGGCAAAACCCTCTTCCATCGCGCGGGCGCGCAGGGCCTTGGTCGTCTCAAAGGTGCTTTGACGGTGGAGTGTCAAAAGTCCAGGTCGCTGTAGTGGGGCGGCTGGGGAAAGCCGGGCAGTTGATCCATCAAAAGCCCCCGGAAAGCCGGGCGCGATTTAATCTTGGCGTACCAATCTTTCACCGCTTCTGACCGGTCCCAGGGAACATCTGAGATATAGTCCAGACAAGATACTTGGGCAGCCGCGGCAAAATCTGCAAGCGACAGGCGGTCCCCGGCCAGCCATCGACGTCGTTCCAAAAGCCAGTTCATATAGTCCATGTGAAACTTGATCCGCTGCGCGCCGGTCTTGACGTTTTTACTGTCGGGATAGCCGCGGCCCATAATCTTCTTCGACACCCGCTCACCCAGCAAGTTGAGCGTCACTTCGCGGTAGAATTTATCATCGAACCAGGCTGTTATCCGGCGAACCTCAGCCCGTCTCTCAGCGCTTTGGGGCATGAGAGATGGTTCCGGCGCGGTTTCTTCTAGGTACTCGCAAATCGCGTTGCTGTCGGGTAGCGTCAACCGGTCCGTGCGTAAAACAGGCACCATACCTGCCGGGTTCAACCGCAAAAAATCAGCCCGCTCATCCCAGTAGCGTTCTTCGATCAGTTCTACCTCGATCTTCTTTTCCGCAAGCACCAGGCGCACCTTGCGTGAAAACGGGGAAAGCGGAAAATGATAGAGCTTATACATGGGGGGACCTGCGCCTGATGGACTCTATTAGACCGCCGCCGGGCGCTTGTTCAACCATCCTCGAAGCAGGCGGCGCGCCCGTCCACGCGGATGGTTTCGGCGCCCGAGCGAATTTGCGCCGCCCGTTGGCGGGTAAAGTTGCCAGGCTGCGCGGCGGAGCGTTTCTTGGGGCTGGGCAAGATGGCGGCGAGGCGGGCCGCCTGCATAGCGCTGAGCCGGTTCGGTTCGACGCCAAAATAATGGCGCCCGGCCGCAGCAGCGCCAAAGACACCTTCGTCCATCTCGGCGATATTGAGATAGACCTCCACGATACGGCGCTTGGGCCAGATCGCCTCAATCAAGAGCGTGAAATAGGCCTCAAGCCCCTTGCGAAGCCAGGTGCGCCCCTGCCAGAGGAAGACGTTCTTGGCCACCTGCTGGCTAATTGTTGACCCCCCTCGCAGGCGCCCATCATCGGCCAGAGCCGCCCGGATAGCTTCAATATCAAAGCCGAAGTGATTGCAAAAATTGGCGTCTTCTGCCGCAACTACCGCGCGTGCCATCACCGGTGCGAAGCTTTCAATCGGGGTCCAATCGCGCTTAAGCTCACCCAGGCGCAGACGCTCAGAGGTCAAGTAAGGCGTCGGGTATGGGTCCACAAACCGCGTTAGCCCCACCAGCCCGACCGACAGGATCAACGCCAGCAGAACCAGGCGGAACGTCCAGCGAAATATCCAACGGATGCCCCGGCGCCAGCGCGTGGCAAACCCGTCAGCGGCGCGCGACACCGTGCCCTTCTGGCGGGGTTCTTTGATTTTTTCGCGCAGGTCCTTGTCAGCCATAAGCAAAAGGAAACCGCAGCGGCAGGGTCAATGCAAGCCGCGCATCAAAGGTCAAAGGTCGCGAAAACCGGCGCGTGATCACTGGGCTTTTCCCAGCCGCGGGCGTCGCGCAGGATGCGACTTCCGTGGGCGGCGGCACCGATATCAGCAGACGCCCAGACATGGTCAAGGCGCCGCCCCTTGTCCGCTGCGTCCCAGTCTCGCGCCCTGTAGGACCACCAGGAATAGAGACGGCCTTCCGGGATGTCTTGGCGGGTCACGTCCACCCAACCGCCCGCTTCCTGGGCGGCGGCCATATGGTCGACCTCAATCGGCGTGTGGGAGACCACCTTCAGAAGCGCCTTATGGTCCCAAACATCGTCTTGGCGCGGGGCGATGTTCAAATCACCCACGAGGATCGACTTCTTTGGCCGCTCGGCGGCGAACCAGTCGCGCATCTCAGTCAGGAAATCGAGCTTGTGGCCAAATTTGTCGTTCAGGGCCCGGTCCGGTTTGTCGCCGCCCGCAGGCACGTAGCAATTGTGGATCGTCACGCCGTTTTCCAGCCGGGCCGCCACGTGGCGAGCATCTCCTTTGGCGACAAAATCCCGGTGCCCGGCGTCGGAAATCGGCAGTTTCGACAGGATCGCCACGCCGTTGTAACCCTTTTGCCCCCGCGCCACGAGGTGCGGATACCCAAGGTCTACAAACGCCTGGGCGGGGATTTTGTCCACGGGCGATTTACATTC
>JBCCMR010000083.1:0-10811 GCA_039026255.1 Pseudomonadota bacterium | reverse complement strand
CGCCGTGGGCGGGGTGATCACGGTCATCGGCGGCGAAAGCGGCGAAGTGGGCGGCGACACGCTGGACTTCAACGGTCTCTTGCAGCCGGGCACGCTGGTGTTCACCAACACCGACGACGCCAACGGCGGCATCAGCGGTACTGCCCAGCTGACTGACGGCACGACTGTCAACTTCTTCGAGATAGAGAACTTCGAATTCGGTGGCACCGGACCTGACGGTACGGTCAACGGCACCGATGCCCCCGACACTATCGAACCGGGCTTCGTGGATGCCCAGGGTGATACGGTGGACGGCGCTGACGGGCTCGACGATATCATCGTGGCCGACGGCGGCGACGACCAGGTCGACGCGGGTGACGGCAACGACACCGTCTTTGGCGGCGACGGCAACGACACCATGGGCGGTGGCGATGGCGACGACACGCTCTTCGGCGACGACGGCAACGACCGCCTGTTCGGCGGCGACGGGGCCGACAGCATCTTCGGTGGCGAAGGCAATGACACGCTTTCGGGCAACCGCGGGGGTGATTTCCTGGACGGCGGCGAAGGCAACGACACGCTCAACGGCGACATCGACGGCGACACGCTGATCGGCGGCGCGGGCGATGACTTGCTGCGCGGTGAAAACGGCGGTGACACCATCACCGGCGGCGACGGCAACGACACCGCCGACGGCGGCGACGGCGACGACGTGATCGACACCTCGGGTCCCATCTCGCTTGATCCCAACAACCCGTTGGGCAAGCCGGACCAGGATTACCCCGGGCTCTACGTGGGCGATGACGATACTACGAACGATCTCGACACCGTCTTCGGCGGTGGCGGCAACGACCTGATCCGCACCGGCGACGATGACGACAGCATCGACGCGGGCAACGGTGACGACACGATCTTTGCGGGCTTCGACGATGACACGGTCGACGCCGGTGCCGGCAACGACACGGTCGTGGGCGGCGAAGGCAACGACACCATCGAGGGCGGGGAGGGCGACGACCTGATCTTTGGCGGCCTGACCGACAACGCTGATCCGATCAACATCCGCGACGACGGCGCAGACCAACGCCCGGATAACGGCGACGACGTGATCTTCGGCGGTGCTGGGTCGGACACCATCGACGGCAAGGACGACAGCGACACCATCTTCGGCGGCGCGGACGCCGACAGCATTACCGGCGGCATCGACGATGACACGCTCTACGGGGATGGCGGCGCAGACGTCTTCACCGACGATCAGGGGGCCGACGACTACTTCGGGGGCGACGACGCCGACACGATCACGGTTAACGTCGCCGACTTCGCGGATGGAGACGTTTATGATGGCGGGTCCGGGGGCGACGACAATGACGTGCTCGACCTGACAAACGCCGGGCCCTTCCGGATCGTCGGCGAAACCGATGACGCGGACGGAAACTCGACCTCGGGGACGCTGGAGTTCCTCTTCAACGACGGGACAGTGCGCGCCACGGCGACCTTCACTGAGATCGAAAAGATCGTCCCCTGCTTCACCCCCGGCACGCGCATCGCGACGATGACGGGCGAAAAGCCGGTAGAAGAGCTGGCGGTCGGCGACCGGGTGATCACCCGCGACAACGGCGCCCAAGAGGTCCGCTGGATCGGGTCGAAGTCCCTGAGCGGGATGCAGATGGCGGCGGCGCCGCAGCTGCAGCCGATCCTGATCCGCAAGGGTGCCCTGGGCAACGGCCTGCCGGAACGCGACATGCTGGTGAGCCCGCAGCACCGGGTGCTGGTGAACACGCCGCGGGTCGGCATGATCTTCAACGAGCCCGAGGTCCTCGTGGCCGCCAAGCATCTGATCGACGCCGAAGCGGGCATCGTACGGGTTGTGCCGTCCGAAACGACATACGTGCACATGATGTTCGATCACCACGAGGTCGTTCTGTCGGACGGGGCCTGGACCGAGAGCTTCCAGCCGGGCGACCTGGCCATGGCCGGGATCACCGAGGGCCAGCGCGCCGAAATTGAGGAGCTTTTTCCCGAACTGTCGGGAGCGTCGGGCCGCGAAGCGTATGGCGCTGCGCGCCTATCGCTGAAAGGCTATGAGGCGCGTCTTCTGAAATAGGTTAGAATACCCTGTCCCCGCACCGCGGGGGCAGGGCTGTGATGCGGTGCCCGGGGGCAAATGCGCTTGGCACGGCTCACTTTGCGCGCGCCCGGGTTCCCAAGGGGATCCGGGCGTTAGCCCTTTTGGGGGACGCGCTGTCGGACACCAGCTTCAGATACACATCGCCGCAAAGCGGCCCCCGATCCCAGCGCCCCACCCCCAAGATACGTCTAGATCGCGGCACCGTCGTGGCCCCCACCCGCGCCGGGATCGGGCGCCTTGGCGCGCGTAGACGGCTTGGGTTGTGTTTGTGCGGCTGTCCGGGTTTGCTGGCGTCGGGGCCTCTTGATATTGGGTGTGTCGTGTTTACCGGTTCGCAAGTTAGCGGTGGCATGTCTGACTTTTTCTAGCGGACCCACGCCGAGATTGTGCTTTGGCCATTCTTCCGGACGTCCACGGCAAGCCGAGTGTCAATGATCGGTGCGGCTCGGCCGGGATAATGTTCTGCCATAACAACAGGTTGCCATGGCCCGATGCGGCGGAGGAGCATGGTCTCCACAAGACGTTCTGCAACCGCTGAAAGCGTTAGAGCGCCCAAGGCACCTTTGCCGCGATGAGAGCCGACCGGGCTGCTGAGCACAGCGAGCAGAGGAATTTGATGATCATCGCGACATACCTCACGGCGCACTCAACAACGACAAGTCAGGGCGGCAACATGACGGGGATAATCGCCAGAATGATCGCAACAAAGGCGGTGTGAACGCGAAGTTGCACGCGATCTGCAATGCCGTGGGCGGGCCGCCCTTGCTGTTCGTCTTTGCAGAAAGAGTTCGAGGCTAACGTGGCACCAGGTCGCTGCTGAGCCGCCTGGCGAAGCGCGATTGGCTTCCCAGAGCAGGAGGCTATGACGCAGATTGGTTCTAAGACGCGTTGGAATACAGGGGGATCCGCGCGTGTGTCCCTGGTCGGAAGTGAGGCAGGCAACCGGTGAAAGACTACATGCGTCGGTCCGAAAGGTACAATCGGGCCGAAATCACGTTCGGCTGGCTGAGCGAAAGGCGGCGCTTGGCAACGCGATACGGCAGGTGCCCGAAGGTTTCCCGCTCCGCCGCCGCCCTCCCGGTCACTGCAATCGAATGGCTATGAGGCCTCAGCCTAAGCGGTTGTTGGTAGAGCAATCATCTGGTCGGCAAGGGCCTCATAGTCGCCCTGTCCTACGGTGCAGGCGGCGTTTTGCGACATGCCGATATTCGCCGGCGTCTGCATTTCCGCCGCCAGCGCCTGGCCAGAGACGCCTGCGCAGGTGTCTGGCAGCGCCGCGTCGATCCCCGCCGCACGCATCAGCGCGGCGAAGGTATCCGGCAGCGCCCCCGCCGTGGTCGGACCGCCCAGGGCTTGGGAAACGGCGGCGTAGTTGTCGGCGCCCTCCGGCTGCGAGACAAGCCAGGGCAGGCTCACCTCAAGAGCGAGCCCCGTGGCCAAGCCGTGGTGCACACTGGCCAACGACCCAAGGGCGTGGCTGATGTTGTGGCCCATGTGCGTGTTGCAGTTGTGGAGCGCGAGCCCTGCCACCGTCGAGCCCCACAAAACCTTACCGCGCAGGTCCACGTCGCCGCCATCGGCCACCACGCGGGGGAGCGTATCAGCAAGGATGCGCAGTGCCTCAAGCCCGTAAAGCAGGCCTGCCCGGTTGGTGGATCGCGCGGTCGATGCCTCAAGCGCGTGGGCCACGGCGTCGATGCCTGTCCAAGCGGTCAGGTGGGGCGGCAGGCTGATTGTCAGTTCGGGGTCAAGCACCGCATGGGCGAACATCAATTCTTCGCCCCAGAACCAAAATTTGGCACCTTCGGGCGTGGATACGATGGCCGTGCGGGTAACTTCCGATCCGGTTCCCGCGGTCGTGGGAATGGCGATGGCGGGCAGACCGTTAGGCGGCAAGGGCCGCGCCGCCAGGGCGAAATCCCGCGCCGGCTGGTTGCTGCGCGCAATTGCGGCCACAAGCTTTGCGGCGTCCATGGCCGCGCCACCGCCGAGGCCCACGACCACTTCGGCCCGTATGCGGCGCGCCCTGTCGCAAAGCTGATCAACCAGGGTTTCTTTTGGCTCCCCGGCGACGGCGGCGGCCAGTTCCACCGGGGTTCCTTGGGCTGCGAACATCTCTTCCAAGCGCGCGGTCACGCCCAAATCTGCGAGCGCCGCGTCCGCGACAATCAGGACGGGCCCATTTCCTAAGCCCGATGCAATGGCTGGTACGGCAGCCAGCGTCCCTGCTCCGAAGGCCAAAGGCGGGGTACGCCCGATGTTGAAGCTTTGCATGGCTGTCCCTTCCGTGGATTTTTGCCCGTGTGGTGGTGAGCTTGGGGGTCGCCGGGCCTAGGGCCTTGTTTGGAGTGTTTATGATGTCTTTAGCGGCGTCAGACGCCCGAGCATTTGACCGGCTGTGGTGATCCAAGCGGCGGTAAAACTGCGCGCCACATTTGTCCCTTGGATCGTCGCAGTTTCCCTCCCATGATCACCCGCCGTGCCGCAGTCTGAACCCTTTCGCTGCTAGCGGAGCAAGGAGTGTTTCACAACGGCAAATGTTTCGGTAAGGGACCGACGTCCGAAGAGACACCGAACCAGACCGACGCAGTATCCGGAGGACCGCACGCACCATGGCTGAACGCAAGTTTGAACCGATGACAAAAGCCGAAGTTGTCACTGCCCAACGCGCCTGGGCCAAATGTGTGACCGAGCAGAATGTGGAAAGGCTTTTGGAGCTTTACGATTTCGGCGACCCCGATGAGCCGCTTCTGTTTAAGCCGACTCTAGCGGACGTGATCCGGCTCGATGAAAAGGGCGCGCGGGCCTATTTCGTGGGGGGTGACGGCGATTACCCCCAGGACAGCGGCTTTTTGAAGCGCGGCTGGCAAAAAGTGGAATTTCAAAGCGCTGTCGGCCCGATCCTGAAAGCCGGGGGCCTGGGATACAAGGACATGGGCCACTACACGTTTGTGGACGGGGCAGGTAATGCCACGCGGGCCGACTACACCTTTGCCTATCATAAGCTAGGTGGACAGGTGTTGATTTCACTGCACCATTCGTCCCTGTCCTGGTTTCCGCCGGTGGAGGGCTAACCCCGAGGGCGAGGGTTGGGAGTTACGGCGGCAGCGTTGGGCACCCACTCTTCCATTGGCATACAGGCAGCCATCGGCGAACTGCGCTGGGATAGCGTGCGGCGTCGGCAACGGTCCGTCCAGTGACGGGATCAGGCCTGCGACCCCCATCCCAGCGCCCCAACCCCAAAGTGCCGGGCGCCAGACGCCTGACGCCTTGTTGTGGCCCACATTCGGGCTGGGATCGGGGGTGGACATTCGCCCGCCCGCGTCCGATCAGGGATGCGACTGGCGGTGGCCCGACCTTGGCCCGACCCTGGCCGCAAGGAGCCAACAATGACCGAGATCATTGAGAGTTTTGCAGATATCGCCGGAAACTATGACGCGGCCTTTGTGGACCTTTGGGGGTGTCTCCATAACGGTAAAGCGCCCTTTCCTGGCGCCGTAGACGCCTTAGGCTCCTTTGTAGAAAAAGGCGGCTTCGTGGTTCTTTTGACTAACTCACCCCGGCCCCGGGGCAGCGTGGCGGTGCAGCTCGACGGGTTAAGCGTGCCCCGCAACATCTGGCACACCATCGCCACCAGCGGCGATGGTGCTAAGGCTGCTTTGGGTCGTGGAGAGTTTGGCACGCGGATTTATCACCTAGGCCCCGACCGTGATGCGCCGTTTTTTGAGCCTGACCCTGAAACGCCAGGCATTGAACATATCCAAAGGGTGCCCTTAGCAGATGCCGAAGCGATCGTTTGCACTGGGCCTTTCGATGACGATATCGACACGCCCGAGGACTATGACGCGACTTTCCTTTCGGCGCGCAACCGGGGCCTGCCGTTTTTGTGCGCTAACCCGGACCTCGTGGTGGATCACGGAGAGACCCGCAAATACTGCGCCGGTGCCCTGGCAGAGGCTTATGCTGCCCGGGGCGGGGCGGTGCATTTCACCGGCAAACCCCATCCGGTGATCTATGACCTGGCTCGCCAACGCCTGACGCAGGCCGCTGGGCGTGTGATTGACGACAGCCGGGTGATCTGCCTGGGCGACGGTGTTCTGACTGATGTGCCCGGCGCGGCGGGGGAAGCGCTTGATTGCCTTTTTATAAGCGGTGGGTTGGCTGCCGCGGAAACCGCCACTGGCGCACACCCGTCAGGTCAGCCCAACCCTGAAGAACTGGATGCATTTCTGCGCGCGCATAATGCGGCGCCGCGCTTCACAATCGGATACCTTCGCTAAACCTACCTTTGGGCAGGCCGCTGATTTTTCACGCTTTTGATGAATTCGCGGCACTGTTTTCTTGGTCGCCCGGGTAATCGCGTTGTAATTTTATTTCGCGATATGGCTCTACGTTAGTGTTTTCTTACCTTAGCGCTTGCTATATTCGGCCCAAGCCGCCATAGGGTTTGCACTTGCAGCAAAGGGGTGAGTCGCATGTTAGATCAGGGCCGTCACAACCTTCACGTAGGCACAATCCCGATTGAGGATCTTGAAATTGGTATGTCGCGTTCGGTTTCGAAAACGATCGGCGACAAAGAGATTGCCATGTTTGCGGAACTGTCCACGGACCACAATCCGGTGCACCTGGACGAAGACTACGCCCGCGAAACGATCTTTTCGGGTCGCATTGCCCACGGCATGCTGACGGCGGGTCTTATCTCGGCGGTGATCGGCGAACAGCTGCCGGGTCATGGCACCGTCTACATGAAACAAGACCTGAAATTTCTCGCCCCCGTGCGCCCTGGCGACCGTGTTGTGGCCGAGGTGACCGTGGCCAACATCGACCACTCCAAGCGGCGCGTGACCCTTGACTGCGCTTGTTCGGTGGGGGACACGGTGGTCTTGAAAGGGCAGGCGCTGGTGCTGGCGCCCAGCCGTAAATTCGACTAACGGGGCCAGGCCCCAAGGGGCCGGATGCAACGTCACCAGGACTATCAATCGCTGCCTGAAAGCGCGCGGGGCGCCACGGTTGCCATGGGCAATTTCGACGGCGTGCACCTGGGCCATATGTCGGTGCTGACCGCTGCCCGGGACGCGCTGCCGGGCGCGCTCTGGGGATGCGTCACGTTTGAGCCGCACCCCCGCCGCGTCTTTCAGCCCGACCGCCCGCCGTTTCGTCTGATGACTGCGGAAGGCCGCGCCCACCGCCTGGGGCTTATCGGGCTCGACCACGTGTATGAGCTGCCTTTCGACGCCGCGCTTTCATCGCTTTCGGCGCAGGATTTCGTGCGAAGGGTTTTGGTAGGGGCACTTGGCGTGGCGCATGTAACCGTGGGCGCCGACTTCCGCTTTGGCCAGGGGCGGGCGGGGGATGCTACGCTTTTGGCCGGTCTGGGCGATGATCTGCGGTTCGGCGTCACCGCGGCGCCGCTTCTGGCGCTTAAGGGTGTGGAGCTGTCGTCGACGGCCATTCGCACCGCGCTGGCCCAAGGCCGGCCCCGGGATGCCGCACAGATGCTGGGCCACTACCACCGGGTCGACGGTCCTGTGGAGCACGGTTTCAAGCGCGGTCGCGAGTTGGGCTACCCAACCGCAAATGTGGCGATGCCGGACTTGCACCTTCCGAAATTTGGCGTCTATGCGGTTTGGGTGGACGTGCTGGGTGGGCCCCACGCGGGCCGTTATCCGGGCGCTGCTAGCTTGGGCGTGCGCCCGCAGTTCGACGATCGCACGGCGCCCAATCTAGAGGTTTTCCTGTTTGATTTTGCGGGCGACCTTTACGACACGCAGGTGTCTGTGGCGCTGGTGGAGTTCCTTCGCCCGGAAGCCCGTTTCGACGGTGTAGAGGCGCTGGTCGCCCAGATGGGCAGCGACTGCGCCCGGGCCAAAGATATCCTCGCGGCAGAACCGGCATAGGGCTTGCGGCGTCGGGGGAGAAGCTCCCTGCGGAAGCTTCAGACGCCCGAAAGATTGAAGAAAACCTGGAATTCTGGTCAGAGGCGCGTCCCGAGAATAGTTGAGTGCCGCCCTTAAATCAAATATTGTCAATCGCTTAGTTCTTAGCGTTTGGTCCCAGCCGCGAGGTGGGCTTGCATATTCCCTACAGATTGGCTGCAAGAAGCTCCCCAGCGGAAGCTTCGCTCTTCGCCTGGTCGTGCGCGGGCTCCGGAGCCGCGCGCGCGGCACCAATTAGACGACAGGCGCAGGTGTCTGGCCCGCCAAATTCGCCCGCTAAGCACTGCGACGCGGAGGGACTCGCGAAAAGAACAAAACAGGAATATATGTTCCCCATGGCCTTCGCGGAACTCTCCATCACGTCCAATTTCACCTTTCTGACCGGGGCCTCCCACCCCGAGGAATACGCGGCTGCCGCGGCAGATATGGGGCTTTCGGCCCTTGCCATTGCCGATACCAATTCCGTGGCCGGGATTGTGCGGGCCTACAGCGCCTTAAAAGAAATCGCCCGTAAGGACGCTGAAGAGCACTGCGACCGGGTTCTGCCACGGCTTTTGCCGGCGGCGCGACTCGAAACCCGCGATGGCTTTGCAGTGGTGGCGCTGCCCCGGGACCGCGCCGCCTGGGGGCGGCTTTGTCGGGTGCTGACCCTCGGAAAACGCCGCGCTGAAAAAGGCGCCTGCGACCTCGGCATCGGCGATCTGGAAGCGGGGCTCGAAGGTCACGAGGTATTGATCCTCGATACCCGCGCAACGCTGGCCGGCGGCGCGGATGCCTGGTTGCCCCAGGCCCAACGCCTGACGCGCCGCTTCCCGGGCGCCTGCCACCTGGTGATGACGCCTGCCTATGACGGCCAGGACGGGCCGCGTTTTGACGCGCTCTTAGAGCTTGCCGCGGCCCTTGGGGTGGCGCCCCTGGCCAGCGCCTGCCCGATCATGCACCGAGGCGCCCGGCGGCGCCTGGCGGACGTGCTGACCTGCATCCGCGAAGGGCTTGTGATCGACCGCATCGGGGACCGCGCCCAGGCCAACGCCGAACGGCGCCTGCGCTCTGAACCCGAAATGGCCCGGCTCTTTGGGCGCCACAGCGCGGCCATCGCCCAGGCGGCGCGTGTGGCGGAGCGCTGCCAATTCGACCTGGCAAGCCTGCGCTACGAATACCCCTCCGAGGTGATGGCCGGCGAAGCCCCCGCCGACCGTCTGGCACGGCTCGCCTGGGAGGGGCTCGCTTGGCGCTACCCGGACGGGGCCCCGGACCGGGTCGAGGCGCTTTTGCGCCACGAATTGGCGCTGATCGGCAAGCTGAAGTACGAACCCTACTTTCTGACCGTCAACGATGTGGTGGCCTTCGCCCGGTCCCGGGGCATCCTCTGCCAGGGGCGGGGATCAGCGGCCAATTCGGTCGTTTGCTATTGCCTGGGCGTCACCTCCGTAAGCCCCGAAATCGGCACTATGGTCTTTGAACGCTTCGTGTCAGAGGCTCGCGACGAGCCCCCCGATATCGACGTGGATTTTGAGCATGAGCGCCGCGAAGAGGTTATTCAGCACATCTACGAACGCTATGGGCGCCACCGGGCCGGGCTCTGCGCTACGGTGATCCACTACCGGGGGAAACGGGCCATCCGCGAAGTGGGCCAGGCCATGGGGCTGACCGTCGACACGGTTTCGGCCCTGTCGTCGCAGCTTTGGGGATGGGGCACCAGCGGTATGGCCGAAGCGCAACTGCGCGAACTGGGGCTCGATCCCGACGAACCACGCTTGCGCCAAACGCTCGACCTTGTGGAACAGATCATCGGTTTCCCCCGCCACCTGAGCCAGCACGTGGGCGGGTTCATCATGACCGAGGGGCGGCTCGACGAATTGGTTCCCATCGAAAACGCCGCCATGGAGGACCGCACGGTCATCTGCTGGGACAAAGACGATATTGAGGCGCTGGGCATTCTGAAGGTGGATGTGTTGGCCCTGGGGATGCTGAGCTGCGTGCGCAAGGCGTTTGACCTGATCGAAGCCCACCACGGCACCCGCTACAGCTTGGCCACCGTCCCGCCCGAAGACCCGGTCGTCTACGACATGCTTTGCGAGGCGGACAGTCTGGGCGTTTTTCAGGTGGAGAGCCGGGCGCAGATGAACTTTTTACCGCGCATGCGCCCGCGGTGTTTCTATGATCTGGTGATCGAGGTGGCGATCATCCGCCCGGGGCCGATCCAGGGAGATATGGTTCACCCCTATCTGCGCCGCCGCCGGGGCGAAGAAAAGGTCACCTTCCCCTCGGACGCCCTGGGCGAGGTGCTGGGCAAAACCCTGGGCGTCCCGCTTTTTCAGGAACAAGCCATGCAGATCGCCATCATCGGCGCAGGCTTTACCCCCGACCAGGCCGACCGCCTGCGGCGCGCCCTGGCGACCTTCAAGAAGAAGGGTAATATCAGCGAATTCCGCGATATGTTCATGGCGGGCATGGCGCAGAACGGCTACGAGCCCGACTTCGCCGCGCGGTGTTTTTCCCAGATCGAAGGTTTCGGGTCGTACGGCTTTCCGGAAAGCCACGCGGCCAGCTTTGCGCTTTTGGTTTATGCCTCCGCCTGGCTCAAACACCACCACCCCGGCATCTTCGCCTGTGCGCTTCTGAATTCTCAACCGATGGGGTTTTATGCTCCCGCCCAGATCGTGCGCGACGCCCGCGAACACGGGGTGGAGGTGCGTCCGGTCTGCGTCAACGCCAGTTTTTGGGACAACGTCATGGAGCCGGACGGGCGCGGTGGGCTGGCGCTCCGG
>JBCCMR010000082.1:0-10962 GCA_039026255.1 Pseudomonadota bacterium | reverse complement strand
TTGCGACCCGGCGCAAGATGCGTGCGACGTCTTTTGCAAAATAGGTTAACACTCCGGCACATCCGGCCCGCTTGAAAGCCATCAGGCCTTCCATCATCGCCTTTTGCCCATCGATCCAACCTTTTTGTGCGGCTGCCTGGATCATCGCGTATTCGCCTGACACCTGGTAGGCGTAGGTGGGCATGGCAAACTCCGCTGCTGTGCGTTGGCAGATGTCCAGGTAAGGCATTCCCGGTTTGACCATGACCATGTCGGCCCCTTCATCAATGTCCCGCGCAATCATGCGCATGGCTTCATCGCTGTTGGCGGGATCCATTTGATAGGCTTTCTTGTCCCCCTTGAGCGCCCCGGACGCCCCTACCGCATCCCGGAACGGCCCGTAAAAGGCCGAAGCATATTTGGCGCTGTAAGACAGGATCGCCACATCCTTGTGGCCAGCTGCTTCGAGCGCCCGGCGCATCACACCCACGCGGCCGTCCATCATATCCGATGGGCCTAGGATATCGGCCCCGGCATCCGCCTGGGCGAGAGTTTGCTTTTCGAGGGCGGCAAGCGTTTCATCGTTTAAGATGACTTCGTCGCGCACGAAACCGTCGTGGCCGTTGCTATTATAGGGGTCGAGCGCCACGTCGAGCATAACCCCGATCTCCGGCACAGCTTCTTTGACCGCGCGGGTGGCCCGGTTGACCAGGTTTTCGGGGTTCCAGGCCTCTTCGCAGGTGGGTGTTTTGACCGCATCATCGGTGTAGGGAAAAAGCGCGATCACAGGAATACCCAAGTCGGCGGCTTCTGCTGCGGCTTCGACGATCAAGTCCACCGATAGCCGCGCCACCCCAGGCATGCTGGCAATAGGCTCGCGCTGGTTGGTGCCGTCGCGCACAAAACAAGGCCAGATCAGGTCGCCTGCCGAAAGTGTGTTTTCAGCCACCAGACTGCGCATCCAAGGGGTGCGCCGGGTTCGACGGGCGCGGGCAAGCGGAAAGGCGGCTGGCGGCTGGGTCATAGGTGTCTCCTTTGATTGACACGTTCTGCCCGAGGAGCCGCAGAAACTCAACAACCCGACCGCAGGGCAGTTTAACGCCCGGGGCAGGGCACCGGACGGTCAGCCCTGGGATATCGACGGCGCGAAACGCGCCGTGCGCGCGCTGCCCGGTACGCCCAGCGCCGCGCGCACCATTGCGGCGGCGCTACGCGGGCGATAACACATCCGCGCAAGGTCCTGCGTTTTGCGCCAGGCGCCCATCACCAGGAGCACCCGTTTGGAAGGGTTCTACGAAGAAGTTATCGGATCGCGCAGTTTCGCATCCATCTGGTACTGGATAGTATTCGCGCTCCTGTGGACGCGCACCACCCATTGGACGCTGGGCGTCCCCTACGAAGACGCGCGCAGCGCAGCCCTGGCAGGGGGTCAACACGCCCGCGACTTTGAGGTGATGATGGAAATCGCCGCCCGCAAACGCCTAGTAATCATCGAAAGCTCCCCCACCGCTATCGTAGGCCTTGGTGCGTTTTTGTTGGCCACGGTTTTCATGCTTGGGTTTTGGTTTGGCATCCAGTTTATGCAGGCCACGTTCCTGCTGGTTTTCCCCCTAACGCTGGTGACAACCATGTCTGTGCGTTTGGCGCAGCGGGTGCATTACGGTGGTCTTCGGGGGGCGACGCTTTACCGGGCCTATGTTTGGCACCGGCGTATCAAGCAGGTCATCGGTGCCGTGGCGATTTTCTTTGCGGCTTTCTGGGGTGTGTCTCAGACACTGTTTTCCCCCTACGCTTAGGCATTGGGCGCAGCTTTCGCCCAATGCGCGCGCCCGGGCATGATTTGTCCTAAGCCCGGGTGTGTGTGGCCGCCCGCCGGGCCCGCGCCGGGCCGCAACCAGGTGACGGGCTGTCACGCGATGCCGATTGGCACTTCCCCGCGGCGGCGCTTGGCCCTAAGTGCCCGCCATGGATAGCCGACCCCCCCACGATCGCGTCACCATCTCCGGCGCGCCAGAAGGTTTTGATGCCACCCTGATTGCCCGCGCCGCGGATGCGGCCCCGGTGCTTCATGTGGCCCGAGATGACAAACGTATGGCCGCTATGGCCGAAGCGCTTTCTTTTGTGGCTCCGGGGCTGCCGGTCATTTCCTTACCCGCTTGGGACTGCCTACCCTACGACCGGGTGTCGCCAGCGGCTGAGGTGTCTGCGGCGCGCATGGCCACTTTGGCTACCCTAGCGCGAGGTGTTTCGGGGCCTTTTGTCGTACTCACGACGCAGTCGGCGGCTATGCAGCGCGTTCCGGCCCGCAAGATCATAAAGGGTGCGTCTTTCACCGCCGAGGTGGGCCGCAGCGTCGACGAAGATGCCCTACGCGCCTTTTTCGCGCGCATGGGCTTTGTTCAGGCGCCCACGGTGACAGAACCGGGGGATTATGCGGTGCGCGGTGGGCTTATTGACGTCTATCCACCGGGGGCCACGGGTCCGGTGCGGCTTGATCTTTTTGGTGACACGCTAGACGGGGCACGACGCTTTGATCCTGTGACCCAGCGCACGGTAGAAAAGCTCAAACGAGTTGAATTTGCGCCCGTGTCCGAAGTGATCTTGGACGAAGACGCGATCCAGCGGTTTCGCCAGACCTACCGGGCCGAGTTCGGTGCCGCGGGAACCGACGATCCGCTTTACGAGGCGGTATCGGCCGGGCGCAAACACGCAGGCGTGGAGCATTGGCTATCTTTCTTCCATGATCGCTTAGAGACAGTCTTTGACTATTTGCCTGGCGCCACGGTCTTTTTTGACGACAAGGCTGACGCGGCGCGGGCAGCGCGTTGGGATAGCATCGCCGACGCCTACGATGCCCGCGACGAGGCGCTGAAGTCAAAAGCCCGGCTCGACAGCGTTTATAAACCGGCGGCGCCCGGCGGACTCTATCTTGATGAGGCTGCCTTTACTGCCGCCACAGCGGGGTTCGCCGTCAAAGAGCTTTCAGTCCTGCCCCGCAGTACCGGAGCGGGGGTAACAGATGCCGGAGGACGCCTGGGGCGGTCCTTTGCCCCAGAACGCCAAGCTGAAAAACTCAGCCTTTTCGGCGCTCTTGCCCAGCATGTGGCAGACCGGCGCGCCACGTCCCATGTGGTGATCGCCAGTTGGTCCGAAGGCGCCCGCGACCGCCTTGCGGGGCTTTTGTCCGACGAGGGGGTAACTGGCGCCACGCGCATCGACCGACTGCCAGAATCGCCTGAAAAAGGTGCGCTCAGCCTGGCTGTTTGGGCCTTGGACCAGGGGTATGAGGCGGGCTCCTGGACCATCATTTCCGAACAAGACGTGCTGGGAGACCGGTTGATCCGCGCCCCGCGCAAACGCCGCCGGGCCGAGAATTTCCTGACCGAAGCGACTACCTTGTCTCCGGGAGACCTGGTGGTGCACATTGATCATGGGATCGGGCGGTATCGCGGCCTTGAAACCGTGACGGCGGCAGGCGCGCCCCATGATTGCATCCTTTTAGAATACGCCAAAGGCGATCGGCTTTACCTGCCGGTTGAAAATATCGAGCTTTTGTCGCGCTACGGCCACGAAGAGGGCATGCTTGACCGCCTGGGCGGCGGCGCCTGGCAGGCCAAAAAGGCGAAGCTCAAAGAACGCATCCGCCAGATGGCCGACAAGCTTATCCGTATCGCCGCCGAACGCGAACTGCGAAAGGCGCCGGTGATGGAGCCCCCCGTGGAGGCTTGGGATGCTTTCTGCGCGCGCTTTCCCTACAGCGAAACCGACGATCAGTTACACGCTATCGAAGATGTTGTGGGCGATCTGGCCGCGGGGCGGCCCATGGACCGGCTGATCTGCGGCGATGTGGGCTTCGGCAAAACTGAGGTGGCGTTACGCGCTGCCTTTGTGGCAGCCTCTGCCGGGACGCAGGTGGCGGTCATCGCGCCGACAACGCTTTTGGCGCGCCAGCACTACCAGTCCTTTGCCGAACGGTTTCGAGGCACAGGCATCCGCGTGCACCCCTTGTCGCGATTTGTCCCCGCCAAGGAGGCCACCGCCACGCGCGAGGCGCTTTCGCGCGGGGATGTGGAGATCGTTGTGGGCACCCACGCGCTTTTGGCCAAAGCCATCCGCTTTGCGGATCTGGGCCTTTTGATTGTCGATGAAGAGCAACGCTTTGGTGTGGGTCACAAGGAGCGTCTCAAAGAGCTGCGCAGCGACGTCCACGTGCTGACGCTGACCGCCACACCGATCCCGCGGACCCTGCAGATGAGCCTGTCGGGCGTGCGTGACCTGTCGATCATCGGCACGCCCCCGGTCGATCGTCTGGCCATCCGCACCTATGTGAGCCCCTTCGACGCCGTCACCCTGCGCGAGGCGCTCTTGCGCGAACACTACCGCGGCGGTCAGTCGTTTTTTGTGGTGCCGCGGGTGGCCGATATCCCCGATATCGAAGCTTTCCTGGCCGATCAGGTGCCCGAGGTGACCGTCGTTGTTGCCCACGGGCAGATGGCCGCCGGAGAACTCGACCAGCGGATGAACGCTTTCTACGATGGCAAATTCGACGTGCTTTTGGCGACGACCATCGTGGAAAGCGGGCTCGATATTCCTACGGCCAACACCATGGTCGTACACCGCGCAGATATGTTTGGGTTGTCCCAACTTTACCAAATCCGCGGGCGGGTAGGTCGCTCCAAAGCGCGCGCTTATGCGTATCTGACCACCAAACCAGCTGCCAAGCTGACGGCCACTGCAGAAAAACGCCTGCGCGTGCTGGGTTCGCTCGACAGCCTGGGGGCGGGGTTTGCCCTGGCAAGCCAGGACCTCGACATTCGCGGGGCGGGCAACCTTTTGGGCGACGAACAGTCGGGCCACGTGCGAGAGGTGGGCTTCGAACTTTACCAAGAGATGCTCGAAGAGGCGATTGCCAAGATGAAAGCGGGCGGCATGGAAGGTCTGTCAGACAGCGACGAAGGCTGGTCACCGCAGATCAACCTGGGTGTGCCGGTGCTGATACCGGGAACCTATGTGGAAGACCTCGACGTGCGGCTTGGGCTTTATCGGCGGCTTTCGGGGCTTTCCAGCAAGGTGGAACTTGAGGGCTTCGCCGCCGAAATGATCGACCGTTTCGGCCCGCTGCCGGACGAGGTGGAAACGCTTTTGCGGGTGGTTCGCATCAAAACCATGTGCCGCCGGGCAGGCATCGCAAAGCTTGACGGGGGTCCAAAAGGAGCCGTGGTTCAGTTCCGCAACGACAAGTTCGCCAATCCGGCGGGTTTGGTCGAATATCTGCAGGCCAGCCGGGGCACCGCCAAAGTCAAAGACAACAAGGTCGTCGTGCGCCGCGATTGGAGCCAAGATGCCAAGCGCGTCAAAGGCGCTTTTGTGATCGCCCGCGAATTGGCCGCAAAAGCCGCCACCTGAAGCGCCCCGCGGCGGCTGCACCCCCCCCGTCGCCCGCCCCCCCCGTCGCCCGCTCCATGTCGCGTAGACGCCACAGCCCAGCGCGCGGCCTATAAAATCCTTTGGCCTGGTCCCCAAGAGGCTATAGTCGTGCACGAAATACATTTGATAGGGAGATCAATATGTTCGCGTGTCGTTTAGCCCTTTGCCTGGCGCTTGGCCTAGCCGCCCCGGCGGCGGCCCAGCAATGCGGCAACACCTCGGCGGGGTTTGCTGCCTGGAAGGCGTCTTTCGCCCAGACCGCCAAGGCAAACGGGGTCAAAAACCGCGGGCTCCAGGCCCTGGCGGCGGCGCAATACGCCAACCGCACAATCGCCGCGGACCGCAACCAAAAGTCGTTCCGCTACAGCCTCGACAAATTCATGCAAATCCGTGGGGCGAACACCATCGTGGCCCAGGGGCGCAAACGCAAAGCGCGCAGCCCGGCGTTCTATTCCTCGCTCGAGCGGGTCTACGGCGTGCCCGCTGGGGTCCTGATCGCCATCCATGGGATGGAAACCGCTTTCGGGGGTTTTATGGGCGACAGTTCGGTGGTGTCGGCGATTGTTACGCTGACCTACGACTGCCGTCGGTCAGACTTTTTCATGCCCCACGCGATCGGCGCCCTAAAGCTGGTGGATCAGGGTTCGATCACCGGGGCCACCAAAGGCGCCAAGCACGGGGAGCTTGGCCATACGCAGTTTTTGCCGGGCAACGCGCTGACCTACGGGGTCGACGGCAACGGGGACGGGCGCGTGGACCTATATAATCAGACCGACGCAATGGCCTCGACGGCCAACTTCCTGCGCCAGAAAGGGTGGAAGCCTGGGCAAGGGTATCAGCCGGGGCAACCGAATTTCGAGGTGATCAAAGCCTGGAACGCGGCGACCGTCTACCAGAAGGCCATCGCCATCATGGCTGCGCGGATCGACGGCTAAAGCGTGGCGGCGGCAGCGCCGCGGCGGGGCAACCTACTCCGCCGCCAGAACCGCCCCTTCGAAACTGCGTAGTTCGGGCCGAGCCAGGGGGCCGAAGGCCGCTACCCGCGCGTCGAGATCGGGAAAAATCGCCCGCAGTTCCAGAAGCGTCGGACCCTCGGGCTCGCCCGGGGTGCTTGCCGCGTGCAAGAGATCGTAACTTTCGCTCAGCGCCCCTTCGGCGCGCACGATCTGGTGGCTGGCGAAGAGAAGGTGGTAGTAAGTCACCTGCGGGCGCGGGTCGCGGCGCACATGGCGGTCATCGACCAGGTGCTTGGCCGCGCAAAGAAGCTCCGGTTCCCCGTGGAGCATTTCGGCCCGCCATCCACCGATCACCATGCGGTGGTTGGGCGACACCGCTAGGGCCGCGGCGTTGCCCAGAATGCCAGGGGCAAAGACCACCGGCGCCAACGCGCCGTAACCGTCCACGGTCTGGGATATCACCGCCAAAACCGGCTCATACCCGGCGTCGAGTGTCCAAACCAGATCGCCGGCGCCCAATGTTTCGATGCGCCGCGGGCCGCGGTCGGTTTCAATGGCAGTCCCTTCCGCGAAACAGGCCACGTTGGTTGTGTCAAACGTAAGGTCCGACCCGCTGATACCTGTCAGGCTCAGCGAACCGCCCAGGGCCGCATTATCGCTGTAATCGCCCACTGACTGGTTCAACACCTGGTCGTCGGCCAGGTCGATGCGCATTTCGGCGAGGTTTGTGTAAAAGGCGTTGAGGTCGATGAAGTCGTTGTTGAGCTGGCTGCCGTCGTCGGCAACCCCGTCGCCGAAATCGGTGATCACGTCGTCGCCGTCCCCGGCGCTGTAGACGAAGGTATCATTGCCGACCCCGCCGCTGAGCGTGTCGGATCCGGTGCCGCCCGCGATCCGGTCGTCGCCACCGCCGCCGTCGATCACATCGTCGCCGGCACCCCCGTCAATACTGTCGGCGCCCTCGATGCCCGCGGGCACCCCGGTGACTGAAAAGTCAGGGCCGGGCGGCAGGCCCAGCATTCCGCTGTCGTTGATGTCGACCTTGGCGCCCCCGGTGTCGGGTCCTTGGACCGACACATCCAACTCGTTCTGGCCGCGGTTTTCCCAGTAACGCACCTGGATCGTGTAGGTTTCGCCCCCGTCAAGTTCCGTGTCGCCGAAGCGTTCCCGCGGCGCCTGGTGGAAGTCGTTGTTCATGTAGTCGAGCGTGCCGCCCGTTTGATTGTCAAAAAGGACCGGCGTGCCTGAACTGTCGAAAATCTGGATGGTGGAGCCGTCGTCACCCCGGGTAAAAAAGCGGTAGTCGCCGCTTGTCGTGACGTTGAGCGTGGTCGTGTAGACAAAGCCGAAGTCTTCGGGGTTGCCGCCGGTGCCGCGCAGGTCGTTGATGTGCACGTCTACATCGAAATCGGACACGTAGCCTGCGGCCTCGCGCGTGCCGTCTTCGACCGTAAAGGCCTGCCCGGCGGCGGAACTGAAGTCCTTGTTGAAGGCCTCAAAATGCCAGGTGCCGGGCACTGGGCCGTCACCCGAAAGCGTGTCGTTTCCGCCGGAGCCCAGGATGGTGTCGTCGCCCAGTCCCCCGGTTAGCGTGTCGTCGCCGGACGATCCGCTGAAGGTCTGGTCGTCCTCGGTGGCACTGTTGGAACTGGTGTTGTCGACCATTGGGTACTCACTTCGCACGCGCTACTACTCAAACCGCTAGCGGAACCTATCGCGCGGCCAAGGGGGTATGGCGTTGCAATTCGGCGCTTTTCAGGCACCAATGGGGCCGGACTTTGCTGGTTTTGCGGCACTTGCGCGGGATTTGTCGGGCAAACACACCGACACAGGCTTACGGGGTAAAGGCTCAAAAATCGAGATTTACGCTCAGGGCGCTTGGGTCCCAGGATACCAAGTCGTAGCCCTCAAGCGTGATCTCCAACTGGCGCGCCCCGTCCTTTGACCAGCTTAGGCGAACACCGCCTGAAACCGCCTCCGTATCTGTTGTGGTGCCTGACAATTGCAAGCGCACGCGAAGGGCGTCGTTTTCAAGGCTGAAATCCTCGACGATGTGGGTTTCGCGCGCCGCGGTGTCGTTTTCGACGACAAAATGAAATGTGTCTGCCCCTGATCCGCCGATCAGGGTGGAGCCTCGGCCGCTATCGTCATTGGCGCCTAAGATCACGTCATCACCGGCGCCGCCATTAAGCACATCGCCGCCTCGGGCGCCCCCGAGTGTGTCGACCCCGTCCCCACCAAAGGCTGTCACCCACCCGAGGCCACCCCACAAATGGTCGTCTCCGTCTTCGCCAAAAAGCGTGGCCGTCGCCCGGTCCGATGCGATACGGTCTGCGCCCTGGCCGCCATGGAGCGTGGCGGCGCCAGCGGTAGCCGGCCCTGGTGGGGCGGCGCCCCCGGCGTGGGGCAAAACCCGTTTGGTGGTGCCGATCATGTCGTCGCCAAGGCCGCCATAGGCTGAAACCGCGCCCATGATTTCATCATGGCCCGACCCGCCGAAAAGTATCTCTGCCGCAAAGCCGCCGCCGGTGATCACGTCGTCATCGGCGTCGCCGTAGACAGTGGACGCCCCGGTCACGACAATGCGGTCGTTCCCGTCGCCGCCCGAAAGCCGTCCCGCGCCGGTGATCGTGTCGTTTTCGCCTCCGCCATAGAGCGTGCCTGCGCCGGTGATTTCGTCGTCTTGTCCGCCGCCATAAAGCGTGCCCTGGCCGCTCAACACGTCGCGACCGGCGCCACCCCAAAGGCTGTCGTCGTTTCCTCCGGCGGTGATTGTGTCGCGACCTGCGCCGCCGTAGGCCTCGGTCCTGTCGGCGCCCCCGTAGGCCGTGTCGTCGCCGCCGCCAAGTTGCAGGATGTCCACTCCAGCGCCCGCCGCACCGCCCCATAGGGTGTCATTGCCACCGCCGCCAAAAAGTGCGTCCGCGCCAGCCCCCCCGTAAAGCGCATCCGCTCCGCGGATGCCGTGTAGCGCGTCAGAGCCGGTATCGCCCGCGAGCGTGTCGCGGTCTGCGCCTCCATAGATGCTGTCTGCGCCGGCACCCCCGTGGATACTGTCAGCGCCGCCTTGGCCGTGCAGGTCATCGATGCCAGCCCCGCCGAAAAGCACATCCTCCGCGCCCCGTCCGTAAAGCGTATCGCGCCCTTCATCGCCGAAAAGACTATCGCTGCCCGTACCACCCCAGAACGTGTCGACGCCGCTGCCGCCGTAGTGAGTGCCGCCCGAAACTGTTATGCGGATGCGGTCGTCGCCTGACCCGCCGAAGGTTTCGCCGAGACCGCCTGGTCCTGCGGAAAAGAAAAGCCGATCGCCGCCAGCACCCCCGTAGAGATAGCCGTAGTGGTCGCCGTAGAAGAGCTTATCGCGGCCGCCAGCCCCAAAAATTGTATCACCCGGGCCAAACACCGTAATCCGGTCGCCCCTTTCCGAGCCGTGCAGTGTCAGCGGCGTGTGGGGGTCGGACACTTGAGCTCCAGACTATGGGCAAAACGCATACTAAGTTATCGTCAGCGAAACTGGTTAACCGTCGGTTAACGCTGATGTATGGGGCCTTTGCTAGTTTTGAGAAATTGTCGGTCTGTGCCAGCAATACCGGGGCGGCGGACGCAGGATCACCGCCTCAGATGGCACTGCTGGCGCCCAGATATCGCTTGTCTGACTAAACACAATGGATGGGCGCCGGTCGGACACACCGTGTTGAAGCTTCTAGAAGGAAGCTTCTTATTCCGGCAGTGCGCTCGGCATAGGTAGCTTTTGACACACACCAGCCACTGCTGTCGCTAACGCTTGGAAGCTCCCCGCGGAGCTTCTTTCACCTGCGGCAACAAAAAGCCCCCTTTCGGAGGCTTTTTCAATGCACGCCATGGCGCACCATCCGCAAGCTGTGTCAGAGTGCTTGGTAAATCGGATAGCGGGCGCAAAGCGCTTCCACCTTGGCTTTCACCGCCGCTTCAACAGCGCCGTTGCCCTCTTCTCCATTCTGCGCCAGCCCGTCCACGACTTCCACGATGAAATCAGCCACTTGGCGGAATGCGTCTTCGTCAAAACCGCGGGTGGTGCCTGCAGGGGTGCCCAAGCGGATACCGCTCGTGACCATAGGTTTTTCCGGGTCAAACGGGATGCCGTTTTTGTTGCAGGTGATATGCGCGCGACCCAGCGCGGCCTCAGTCGCGTTGCCCTTTACACCTTTTGGGCGCAGGTCAACCAGCATCACGTGGGTGTCGGTGCCGCCGGTCACGATATCTAGGCCACCCTTAATCAGTTGATCGGCCAAAGCCTGGGCGTTCTTGATGACCTGCTTTTGATATTCCACGAAACCGGGCTCCAGCGCCTCGCCGAAGGCCACGGCCTTTGCGGCGATCACATGCATTAGCGGCCCGCCCTGGATGCCCGGAAAAATGGCCGAGTTGCACTTTTTGGCAATGGTCTCGTCGTCGGTAAGGATCATCCCGCCGCGGGGACCGCGCAACGTCTTGTGGGTTGTGGTCGTGGCCACGTGGCAGTGCGGGAACGGCGACGGATAAACGCCAGCGGCAATCAAACCGACAAAGTGCGCTACGTCGGCCAGCACAATTGCTCCGACGCTATCGGCAATCTCGC
>JBCCMR010000081.1:0-10971 GCA_039026255.1 Pseudomonadota bacterium | reverse complement strand
CAGCATCCGGTGCTTGTCCCGCACATGTAAATCGCACGGCCATCCCACCTGGGCCGTCAGGGCTTTCATGTGGGGTGTGGCAACCCCAATCAAATGCGAAATAAACGCCTCAACATTGTAGGGTACGTCCGCAGGCAGGGTCAGGTTAAGGCGAAACTTCCCGTCGCTGATCGACCGCCGCACAAGCCGATTTTCAACGAGTGTGGCGAGCAAACGTCGCAAGGTGGACTTTGGCAGACCCGAATGGCGATGCAGATCCGCGAGCGTTGAAGGACCCATATCCGAGAGCGCTCGCAGGATCGCAATGCCGCGCGCAAGCGACCGGTTGGACAGTTCCGTTGCCATGGATTGGCCGCCTCCAAACCGGCCGGTGTCCAAGATACCCAACCCAAACCGCTACACCAGGCATTTTGTGCCGTTCTTCGGCACACAGCTGCTGCAGGCATTCCTTGCGCTAGATATTCTTTTTTTGATGGTATCTCCGCAAATCGGCATTTTACAAAACTCTTAGACCCCGGCACCCTAGTTAGGGGCGTTTCGCCCCGGCTGGGAGGAAATCATGAAAACCATTCGCACGCTGCTATCCGCAGCAACCATCGCCGTGGCGTCTGCCCCCGGCGCAAACGCCCAAGCGCTGACCGTGGAAACCGGTACGGCCAGCGGGTCAACCACACTAGCCATGCAGGTGATCGCCACCTACGGCAAGATCGACCTACAGATTAATACGGGCCAAACGCTTACCAAGGCTTGTATGAAGCTAGGCCAGGCGCAAATTGATGCGGCTGTGTGTCCGCCGCCTGCCCACCGTGCAATGATGGCGGGCGTCGGCCCTTTCCGAAACGACGCCGAAACCGCCAAGGCGGCATCACAGAACATACGCAGCCTATTTGCATTCTCAGGCGGATTTTTCCACGCGATCGTACGTGATGGCTCGGGGGTCGAAACCTGGGATGACCTGGCTGGTCTGCGGGTCTTTACCGGCCCCCCCGCGGGCACCGCCAACTCTCAGTCCCAAGCCATCATCAAAGCCGCTTCTGGCCTGATCGCAGGAGAAGATTACGAGGCCGTGCGCCTGGGTTGGGGGGCCGCCATGCAGGGCTTCCAAGACGGGCAATTTGACGTCATGATGTTCCCCACATCTGTGGGTAATGCCGCGCTTGAGCAGTTGGGGGCTATCCACCTGATGACGCTTCCGGATGAAGCTCTCGAAACCGAAACTTGGATCGAATACACTAAGCAGGAAAGCCGCGACGTGGGGATGATCCCAGCGGGTGTGTATTCAAACGTGCTAACCGAAACTCCGGTGCGCACGGCTGAATACACCATGCAAGCGGCTGTCCACATGGGTATGGACGAAGACACCGCCTATCGCATGACCAAGGCTTTTTGGGATAACCTCGCAGAGGCCAAAAAGAACATTCGGGTGTTGGCGACGATTAACCCTGATGAGCCGTTCAAGGGGCTTTCGGCCAAACTGCACCCTGGTGCCGTCCGCTACTACAAAGAGATCGGGATCGAGGTCCCCACAAATTTGATGTAGCTAGCTTTTGCAGGCGCCCAAGGCGGGCTTGCGCCCCCCTTGGAGCCGCCCTGACCCAGGCGCGCCGTAGTTAACCACGGCGACCCCTTTTTGCGGAGCACCCCCGCCATGCCTGACCGTGCCCTCACGATGCTTGACACTGATCCGAAGCCTGCGGCGCGTACATTTGCGTTCGGCGCGCTTGTGGTTGCAGTGGCAGTTGTCGAGGTGATCATCGCGCTTCAGTTCAATCTGTTGCGCTACCCTACGATCCCGGTGGGCGTGGCCGATCTAACTTGGGCGCGGGCACTTTTGATGGTGGGGCTATTGGGCTACGGATGGTCAGCGGCCCGCTACGCCCGTGACGATCCGCGCGCCCGCACCACCGCAATATTTGCCGCGGCGGGCCTGGCCCTGGCCGCCGCAGACGCTGCCATTGGTTTTCAATTCAATAGCGCCGCGCCGGTGGAAGGCGAGGTCGCGCTCCACCCATCAATTGCCCGCATCGGTGAATTCAACATCCGTGTAGTACCAGCGGTTGTGCTCTCGTTCGCGTTGACCGGGCTCGTGACGATGCAGCGTTTGGGCGATGCGGGTGCCATGGGACGACTGACTGTTGTGCTGGGGCTTTTGGTCGGGATCACCGGGCTTTTGTCGGTGCTACCCGCGCTGCCTTTCCGAAACATCGGCATCGGTGACTACAACCTTCGGGAGGTTTTGGGCCCCCTTAACCGGGTATTCCGGTCGTCTTTCCGCATAGGTCCGGCCAGCCCGTCTGAAGTCTATAATGCTGCCATGTTCATGGCCTCGGCCACCATCGCCGTGGTCTCCATGGGCCGATCTGAAGACGACCTGCCCACCGACGGCAACCCCCGCCGCGACCTAATGCGCTGGCTGGACTGGGCGGCGCTGGCGCTTTTGGGGTATGCCTGCTTCCAATACGTCTTTCAGGGCGTGGCGCAGATGTCTTTTACGACCGCTGACGCCCATGCGGCACTGATCGGCTGCCTGACGGTGCTTTACCTTTGCTTCCGGGTATTCGGCGCGCCCCTGGCGCTCTGCGGTTTAGCGGCGCTCCTTTACTTTTTCTTTTCCGAGTCCATGCCCGGCATCTTTAACGCCCAATACTCGGGATACGCCTCACTGGCGGATAACCTTTGGTTTAACAATTCGAAGGCGGTGCTTGGGTCGCAACTGGGTATACTCCTCAACAACGTTTTGCCGTTCATAATCTTTGGCGCGCTTTTGTCTGCCACCGGCGCGGCGCGGTCGCTGATCACCATCGCCTTTTACGCTATGCGCAACACGCGCGGCGGCGCGGCCCATGCCGCTGTGCTGGCGTCGGGGCTTTTTGGGTCGGTGTCTGGGTCTGCGGTGTCAAACGTGGTGGGCACGGGCGTCATCACCATCCCTATGATCAAAAAACGCGGCTATGCACCTGAGTTTGCCGGCGGGGTAGAGGCCACAGCATCCACCGGCGGGCAAATCATGCCGCCGATTATGGGCGCCGCGGCGCTTGTCATGGCCGACCTCACCGGCACCCGGTATCTAGATATTTTGATTGCAGCGTTGGTGCCCGCGCTTGCGTACTACCTATCGCTTTTTGTCACCGTGGTTTTTGAAAGCCGCCGGATGAATATGCAGGTGCAGGCGGCAAACGATCTCGACCCGGTCACGCGCCAAGACATCCTGAACGTAGTCCTATTAGTCGTGGTCCCGCTTTTTGTGGTGATCTGGCGCCTGGTGCAGGGGGCATCGCCCGCGGGCTCAGCGCTAACGGCGATCCTGGCGGTGCTCCTTTTGTCGGTGATCAGCCCAACGGTCCGCGCCCGGCCGGTTGTGCTTTTGCGCGCGATCGCAGACGGGGGTGTGACCTTCGGGCGGCTTTTGATGGTAGTGGGGGTCGTGGGCATCATTGTCGCTGTCATGAGCACCACCGACCTGCCCTCCAAAATGGGGCGAGAGATCGCCGATTTCGCAAATATCGCGCTTGTCATCACCCTAGCGATCGGGGCGGTTGTGTCGCTTCTTTTGGGGATGGGGATGCCCACGCTTCCGGCTTACCTAACAGTGATCATCATCCTTGGCCCCGCACTAAATTCGCTGGGACTGTCGGTGATGACCTCGCATATGTTTGTCTTCTACTTCGGCGTGGCCTCGGCGATCACACCGCCTGTGGCGGTGGCGGCCTTTGCGGCCGCGGCCATCGCCGGAGGCAAGCCCATCGCCACAGGGGTGACGGCCGTGCGCATCGGCATCGTCATCTTTGCGGTGCCTTTCATGTTCGCGCTCAACCCAGACATGCTAATCGTGGCACCTGCCTATAACGACCCCGACGCGGTCTTTTCGGTGACGGGCTTTGTGTCGGTGCTGGGCCGCACGGCGTTTATGATCTACCTTTTGGCCAGCGCCACCAGCCGTTTTGACAGCGCGCCGCTCGCCGGGTGGGAGGTCGTCGCCCGCTTTGCCGCAGCGATCTTCCTGATATCGCCCACCTTTTACATTCACGGCGTGGCCGCGGTCGCCGGGGTGGCGCTTTTGGCCATGCACCATTACGGGCGCGACGGAAAGAGCAGGCAAGCCACATGACCAAAAGACCAAATTTCCTATACATCATGGTGGATCAGCTGCGCGCCGATTGGCTGGGGTGCTACGGCCACCCATTGGTCAAAACGCCAAATATCGACGCCCTGGCTGCCCAGGGCACCCGGTTCGATGAATTCCACGTGGCCTCACCGGTCTGCATGCCCAACCGCGCCAGCTTTATGACCGGGCGCATGCCGTCGGTGCATGGGCTGCGGTTCAATGGCTGCTCGCTGCCCGCGCGGGCTAACACCTTTGTGGATGTGCTGGCGGCGGCGGGGTACATGACCGCCACTATAGGCAAAAGCCACCTCCAACCCTGCACAGATGTGGATGCCGAGACCCGGGGCACGGACCTGAACGGGCCCATTGCGGAAGCCTGGAAAGACGACACTGCCGACTACACGCTTGAAGAACCGGCGCATTACGGCCCAAACGGCGGCGCCTTTCCCAAAAGCTACTACGGCTTTGACCACGTGACGATGGTCAACGGCCACGGGGACCGGGCAGGGGGGCACTACGGCCAGTGGTTCCGGGAAACCCACGCCGACTGGAAAGCGCTCTACGATCCCAAAAACGAGCTCCCCCATAATCTGAGCGTACCACAGGCGCGGCGCACGCCGATCCCCGAAGACAGCTACCCCACCGCCTACACCCGCGACCGGGCCTGTAACTACTTAGCCGAACAAGCGACACGCGACGCGCCCTTCTTTGCGTTTGTGTCCTTCAATGACCCGCACCACCCGTTCAACCCACCGGGCAAATACTGGGATATGTACGACCCCGAGGACTTTGACCTGCCACTGCGGTTTGAGGACCACGCCAATCCGCCGCCGCCGCTTTTGGACGCCCGGGCGACCTATGAGGCGGGGCTGGGCCAGATCACCCCGCAGACCGCCTTCATGGCCTCAGACCGCCACGTGCAAGAGGCGATGGCCCTAACCGCGGGTATGATCACCATGATCGACGACGCAGTAGGCCGTATCATTACGGTCCTGAAAGAGACGGGCCAATACGACAACACAGTCATCGTCTTCAACGCCGACCACGGCGACTACATGGGCGATTTCAACATGCTCCTGAAAGGAGCCTGGACCACGCGCGCCATCAACCGCGTGCCGATGATCTGGTCGGACCCCGCCGACCGCACGGCACGCACATCAGACGCTCTCGCATCTACGATTGACATCTCGGCCACAGTGCTCGCGCGGGCGGGGTTGGACCCCTATTTCGGCATCCAAGGGCAGAGCTTTCTGGGGTGCCTCACCGGGACCGGCGAACACCGGTCGTCGCTTCTTGTGGAATACAACGATGGGCTCACACGGATGGGCTTTGATGCGCCCGCCCGGGTGCGCGCGGTTCTCACGCGCGACTGGCAGATGACCGTCTACAAAGATCAGCCCTGGGGGGAGCTTTATGACCTGCGCGCGGACCCGGGCCAGACCAGAAACCTGTGGGACGACGGGGCGCATGGGCAAAAGAGGGCAGAGCTTTTTGAGATACTCACCCACCACCTGATCGCACAAATGGACGAAAGCCCGCGCACCACGCGCTTGGCCTAAGGCCTTGCAAATCTTACGCTGTGTGATCGGCCAGGATGGCGTCGGCGGCCCGGTCGGCGATCATCATAGTGGGCGCATTTGTGTTGCCCGACACCAGGGACGGCATGACTGAACAGTCCGCCACGCGCAGCCCGCTGACCCCGCGTACGCGCAGGTCCAGATCAACGACCGACGCCTCAGTCGGGCCCATGCGGCAGGTTCCAGCCGGGTGGTAGATCGTGCGCGCCTGATCGCGGATCGCATTGTCGATCGAATTTGACCCCGCCGCTGTGCTGACCCCCGGGCCGGGCCAGACTTCTTCACCGACGATATCCCGCAGTTCGGGCTGGGCAAAGATGTCCTGGGCCAGACGCACTCCGCGGCGTAGCGTGGCGAGGTCCGCTTCGGTGTCCAGCGCGGCTGCCGCAAACTTGGGCGCATCGCCCGGGTCCTTTGATCGCAGTCCAAGCCGCCCCCGCGACGTGGGCCGCATGGTCATGGGGTGCACCTGCACTGCATGGAACGGCAGGGGCGGCTCCCCCGGCGCGCCGGGGGCGAAGGGCGCGAAGTTATACTGCACGTCTGGGCGGCCGTCCCCTGCGGTGTCCGCGCAGGCCCCAGCCTGCAACAAGTTCGACATCAAAAGCCCGCGGCGAAAGCCGAAATACTCGATCCCATGGCGCAAGGCCGCAAGCCCTTTGTCCTGGCCGTAAAGCCCCTTGGCGCCGGTCAGACGGCGGGTCACCGGCGCGCCCACATGGTCCTGGTAATTGCGCCCGACCTCATTGGCTTCGTGCACCACGGCGATCCCCTGGCGGTCCAGTTCATCCCGCGGACCCACGCCGGACAGCATCAAGAGCTTTGGGCTATGGAAGCTACCCGCCGACAGCACGATCTCGCGCTGGGCCGCGATCAGCACTTCGCGGCCGTCATCGGTGCGGGTTTCTAAGGCGGTTGCCCGGCGATTTTCGATGCGGATGCGGCAAGCCATATGCCCAGTCAGAAGCGTCAGGTTTGGGCGGTGGAGTTCTGGCTTGAGAAAACAATGGGCCGCCGATTGGCGCTGACCGTTGTGGGCAGTCACCTGATACCAGCCCGCGCCTTCTTGGGTAGCGCCGTTGAAGTCGTCACTGGCGGGCAAACCCGCGGACCAGGCCGCCCGGATGATCCGGTCGCACAGGGGGTGTGGCGTGGCCGGGTCGTCTACCACCAGCCGCCCGGCGGTGCCGTGGAAGTCGTTCGCCAGCCGAGTGTTTGCCTCCTGCCGTTTGAAGACCGGCAGCACATCGACAAAGGACCACCCCTTGCAGCCGTGCACCGCCGCCCAATCGTCGTAATCCCGGGCCTGGCCCCGCATATACAGCATCCCATTCACCGACGACCCGCCCCCCAGCACACGGCCCTGGGGCACCGCAAAAGGTTTGCCATTGAGCGACGGATCGGGTTCAGAAACCACTGCGTCCGCATCCTGGCTTTGCAGAGCTTTGAAGAAGGTGGCAGGGACGTGGATCCAGCGGTTGGTGTCCTTACGCCCACGTTCGACAAGCGCCACCTTGGCCCCGCTTTCGGCAGCAAGGCGCGCAGCTAGCACGCAGCCCGCGGCACCGCCGCCTACGATCACAAAATCAAACTGCAAGGTGTGAGACATGGGTTTCCTCCCCCGCCAGCCTAGCCGCGCTGGGACACAGTATGCAAACCAAGGCGTTGGAAATAAGCGACGAGTTGACCATGTAGATGACGCACTTCGGCGGCGTCACGCGACGCCCGCGTGGTCCAAAAAGCCACGTCGCGGGTCGGCAGCGCAATATCCACGTCGAGCTTGGCCAGTTTGGGCACAAGCGAGGTCTGCGCCAACTGCCGCTCTGGCAGAATACAAAGCGCGTTAGAGCGGGCGATCACCTGATAGGCCATCACAAAATCCCCGCTGAAATGAAGCCGGTGCAGATGGTCGTCGAGCCCGTGCTCCGCCAAGATATCGCGCATAGCGCCGTGGATACCTGATATAGCAGCCGTTTCGATCCAAGAGGCGTGGCGCAGGTCCTCAACCCCCAGCCTCCGCCCGGCGTTCGCAAGCGGATTATCAGCGCTGGCAAAAATCGCTAAACGGTCGCGGAAAAGCTGCTCTTGCGTCAGATTTTCCTGCGCCAGATCCAGCCTTGATGGCAAGATGGCGGCGTCGAGCGTGCCCTCGTTCATGGCATCGATCGCGCGGGCGGCGTAGGCTGAAACTACCTTGATGGCATAGGGCCAACTCTGGCGTATGGGTGCCTCAAAAAAACCACCCATGACAGTCGCCGCCAAAAGCGACCCCACACCCAACCGGACCTCACCGGTCAGGCCCTTCTTCCACTGGTCAATCCAATCCATAGCCTGGGCCGTGTTCGCGGCAATCTCACGGCCCTGGGCCGCCAGCCGTTCGCCCACGGCGGTCGGCGTGACCCCGTAACGACCCCGGCGTAGGACCGGCGCGCCGACCCGATCTTCGATAATTTTGACGATCCGGCTCAGCGTTGGCTGGCCCACGTTCAGGCGCCGGGCGGCGCGGCTCATGGAACCAAACTTCACAATTTCAGCCAGATAAACCAGATGCTTTGGGTCCATAGGCGCGTCAGATAACGCCGCAAAGGCAAATAAGGGGCAAGAGAGGCTCCTTCCCGGGTGATGGGCGCACGCGACATTTTAGCGGGGGAAAGGCGCGATTAAGCTTCAGGTTACCATCAGGAGCGGCACCAAGGCTACAGCCCCATAAAAAAGGGTGCCCGCTATTGACGTCGAAGAATATGCAGACTGAGGTTGCCCAGGACTGACCACACCCTGTGGCCGGGTATCACTCGCGACCCTAGGCAAGCACCATGCCCTTTAGCGCGTCGAGCGTCAGGTCACCCTTCTTAGCCGCGGATTTCACAGAGCCCCGCTCCAAAATCGCAAAGGCGTCGCCCAGGTCATGGGCGAAGGCCAGGTACTGCTCCACCAGAATAATCGCGATGTCGCCGCGGTCTTTGAGGATACGGATTGTTTCACCGATCTGCTGGATGATGTTGGGCTGGATACCCTCGGTCGGTTCGTCGAGCAAAAGCACGCTTGGGCGCGTAGTCAAAGCGCGGGCAATAGCAAGCTGCTGCTGCTGACCACCGGAAAGGTCGCCGCCGCGCCGATTCATGAACTTGGCGAGGATCGGGAACAGATCAAATATCTCGTCATTAAGACGTCGATCAGCTTTGGGCAGGCAGGCAAAAGCCGTCTCTAGGTTTTCCTGCACCGTCAGGAAGGGGAAAATCTCCCGCCCCTGGGGCACATAAGCCACGCCAAGCCGCGCCAAGTCATAAGCCTTTTCCTGGCCAATCTCACGCCCGCCCAGACGGTAAGTGCCCCCCGACCGGGGATGGGTGCCCGAAAGCGCCTTAAGAAGCGACGTTTTTCCCACGCCGTTGGTACCCATGACGCAGGTCACCTGACCGCGCTCGGCAGAAAAGTCGATGCCGTTTAGGATCTGGCTGCCGCCGTAGTGCAGCGTCAGGCCGGAAACAGCCAGATAGTCATCGGCCAAGGTACACCTCGATCACTTCGGGGTTCTGGGTGACGAAGTCTATCGACCCCTCCGCAAGGACGGACCCTTCGTGCAGCACCGTCACCCTACATTCGAGCCGGCGCACAAATTCCATGTCGTGTTCCACAACGACCACCGCCCGGGTCCTGGCGGCATTGCGGAGGATCTCGGTGGTCTTTTCCCGCTCCCCGGCGGTCATACCCGCAGCGGGTTCATCCACCAGCAAAAGCTGCGGTTCCTGGGCCAGGAGCATGCCAATCTCAAGCCATTGCTTTTGCCCGTGGGACAGTTCCCCCGCTTTGCGGTCCAGTGCATCGCTAAGTCCGATCACATCCGCCAATTCCCTCAAACGCGTAAAATCCCCGTCACCCGGCTTAAAAAAGAGCACCGCAAAGGGCGCGCGCGGTTTGCGCAGGGCCATCATCAGGTTGTCTTCTACGCTTTGATCCTCAAAGACGGTGGGCCGCTGGAATTTGCGCCCGACGCCCGCCACCGCGATGGCACTCTCGGACTTCCCCAAAAGCGATACCGGTGGCTCCCCCCAAAGCACTTTGCCCGTGTCGGGTCGGGTTTTGCCGGTTACCACGTCCATGAAGGTGGTTTTGCCTGCACCGTTTGGACCGATGACAGCGCGCAGTTCAGCCTGGCCGATATTAAACGACAGGTTGTTGAGCGCCTTGAACCCATCAAAGCTGACGGAAACGCCCGAAACCTCCAAAAGCGCGCTCATCGGTCGGCCTCCTGCTCTTGCAGCGATCCTTTACCCGGCCCCAGGTCCTGGCCGTGGCGATCGGGGGGGCGCTTGCCGGTGAACACGTCAAAGAGCCCGCCAATGCCTTTGGGCGCAAAGAGCGTGACCGCCACAAACGAAAGCCCCAGAAGCACCGTCCACCAGTCCACCCACTGGATGCGGTAGGGCCCAAGCCAGATATCGGGCGCCTGACCGCCGGTGAACCACGTTGACAGAAGCGACACAAAGGCCGCGCCGATCACCGCCCCGTAAAGCCGTCCGCGCCCGCCGATGGCCACCCACACGGCTAGGTAGATCGACGCTATGGGGGCAAGCTCGGCCGGGTTGATGATACCCGCCTGCGGGTAGTAGAGCGCCCCGGCAATTCCGGCCAGCACCGCGGAAAAGGTGAAAATGAAAAGCTTGAACGCCTCCACCGGGTAGCCCAGGAACCGCACGCGGGCTTCGTCGTCACGGATGCCGCGCAGAACAGACCCGAATTTGCCCGACACCACCCAAGTGGCCAAGAGGTAGCCACCACCAAGCGCCGCAGCGGACGCCCAGAGGAACCATACCGATATCACGGGCTGGCCCACATCTTCGAGCCCGGGCAGATTTTGCAGGCCCGAAAGCCCGTTGTTGCCGCGCAGCCCGCTGTCGTTCTGGAAAAGGTAAAGCGACAGCGCCAGCGTCATGGCCTGGGTGAGGATCGACAGGTAAACACCGGTCACCCGGCTCCGGAACGCCAGCCACCCGAAGACCAGCGCCAAAAGCCCGGGCACCAGCACGACCGCCGCGAGCTGTAGCGGCAGCGAATGGGCAAAGGCCCAGATAGGGGGAAATTCCGATGCGCCCACGACCCCAAAAATTTGCGTGGCAATGCCGCTTGATATCTCTTCAGCGGTGGGTGGCAGGCCCGACGCGGCCAGGCTGTTTTCGACAATGAGGCGGGTGCGTTCGTACATCAGCCACATGCCGATAGCGTAGCCACCCCGCCCCTAGAACGCCATGTGGCCGGGCGACAGGCTCCCGCAGTCGCCCCACACACGAT
>JBCCMR010000080.1:0-11018 GCA_039026255.1 Pseudomonadota bacterium | reverse complement strand
CCAGATTTCCCAACTGTCAAACCGTTCCAAGACACTGGCCCCCAGGCGGCTGGGGTGGTTTTGACCGACAACCGCGGGCGCGTGTGCTTGCAACTGCGTGACGCGTTTCCCGGCGTAGAAGGCGGTGGGTCTTGGGGGTTTTTCGGTGGCCACCGGGAGCCGGGCGAGACTCTGGCCGAGGCCGCTTCCCGAGAATTGGGGGAGGAGCTTGGCATTACCCTTGACCCCGCCAGCCTGCGGCCTCTAGCCCGCACAAGCGCCGAAAGCGGCAATCGAATTTATATTTTTGTTACTGACGCGCGCCCCGACGCCCGTGACTTTCGCCTTGGCGAAGGGGCGGGGTTCGCCTTTTTGTCCCGCGCCCAGACCGAAGCGTTCCCAATGCTGGCCAGTACCGCGCGCATTCTGGGGCACTACTGGACCTGTGTTGCCCCTAATCTGACAACCCAGTGATTTGATTTGGTTCGCGGCGACGGAATGCTATCTAGGCACCGTACCAACCCCGTAGCCGACGCCAAAGGGACCACGCGATGCGTTTTCTGACCAGATCTTTTCTGGGGCTTTTCCTGCTCACTGTAACAGCGGGCTTTTTGGCTATGGCCGTGCGTGTGACCTATGATAGCGCGCAACAGGCGCAGGCCCGCAACGGCGGCGGCGGTGGCGGGCGCGAGCGGGTCTTTACCGTCGAGGTCACGCCGATCACGCTGGGCACTGCTACCCCCGAGATCGCCACCTTTGGAGAAGTCATTTCAGGCCGCACGCTGGAATTGCGGGCCGCGTCGGGCGGCGAAATCGTCGAGCTGTCGAAAAATTTTCGCGAAGGCGGCTTTGTGGAGGAAGGCGATGTCCTCTTCCAGACTGACCCGGCAAACGCCCAGTCGCGCCTGGCTATTGCTGATAACGAACTGGCTGAGGCGTTGGCTGACCTGGCCGACGCCGAAGGGGCCCTGGTCCTTGCCAAGGCAGAGGTTGCTGCCGCGGAGGCGCAACTCAAATTGCGCCAGCGGTCCATGCAGCGGCAGGACGATTTGCGCGCCCGGGGTGTTGGCACCGATACAGCAATGGAAAGCGCTGAGCTTCAGGTTTCGAGTGCGCGGCAAGCGCTTTTAGCAAAGCAACTGGCCGAAGCTAATGCCAAAGCGCGGATCGCCCGGGGTGAGACCATGGTCGGTCGGCGCCAAATCAACCGGGATGAGGCCGCGCGGCTTTTGGCTGACACAACCGTTCGGGCCGATTTCAACGGTGTGTTATCAGACGTCACGGCGGTGCTTGGGCGGCTTGTAAATGCCAACGAAAAGCTGGGCAACCTGATCGACCCGGACGCCCTCGAGGTGTCGTTTCGGGTGGCGTCGGACGAGTTTCGCGCGCTCGGCGACGGCGGGCGCGATCTGGCCGCAGCGCGGGTGACCGTGGTGGCCGGGGGCTGGGACAGCTTGCCTGCTACCATAGACCGGGTGTCGGCTGCCGTGGGCGAAGGCCGCACCGGGCGGGAACTGTTCGCCAAACTGGGGCAGACGTCGCTTTTGTCGGTGCGACCGGGCGATTTTGTCTCTGTCCGGGTTGAGGAACCGCCGCTTGAGAATGTGGCTCGCATCCCAGCCACTTCTGCCAATTCGGGGGGTGAGGTGCTTTTGGTGGGGCCAGACAACCGCTTAGAGATGGCCGTGGTTAATATTCTCCGGCGTCAGGGGGACGATCTGATCGTGCGGGCGGACGGGTTGGCCGGGCGCAAGCTGGTCCTGTCCCGCGCGCCGCAACTGGGTCAGGGTATCCGTGTAAACCCCCGTGAACCTGGCGGGTCCGTGCTGGAAGAACGCCAGATGGTGACGCTTGATCCGGCGCGCCGGGCGGCACTGGTTGCCGCGGTTGAGGCTGCGACGCGCATGCCACCCGAAGCCCGCCAGCGCATTCTAGGGGCCCTTGCCCGCGAAGAGATCCCCGCCGAGATGATTGCGCGGCTTGAGGCCCGCATAGGCGCGGTCGCGGGCGAAAGTGGCGGCGGTTCCTCAGCTGGGCAAACCGGCCCGTCCAGGGCCGCGTCAACGCAGCCCGCCGGCGACACGGTGGCGCTGTCTGACGAAGACCGCGCCCGGTTCATCGCCTTCATCGAAGGCAACGGCCGCATACCCGCAGACCGAAAGACGCAGATTCTCCAGGCCCTGAACCAACCCCAGGTGCCAAAAGCCATGGTTGACCGTATCAGCCAGCGGATAGGGGGCTAGACCATGCGCGCTCTGCCGTCGCGGGCGGGCGGTGTGCTGGGCTACTTCACCCGGCATCGCACCGCAGCAAACCTGCTTTTGGTGCTAATGATGGTCCTGGGTGCCGCGTCCATGACGCAGATCCGCGCCCAGTTTTTCCCCGATGTGATCGTCGACAATGTCTATGTCTACGTCACCTGGGACGGGGCAGGGCCCCAGGACGTCGACAATGGCGTTGTAGCGGTGCTTGAGCCGTCT
The DNA here is from genome assembly GCA_039026255.1 of Pseudomonadota bacterium. Taxonomy (GTDB): domain Bacteria; phylum Pseudomonadota; class Alphaproteobacteria; order Rhodobacterales; family Rhodobacteraceae; genus Amylibacter. Next base: position 8,559 of record JBCCMR010000080.1, on the reverse strand, counting down.
CTCTTAGGGGTGGAGGGCGTGACCGAGACCTACTCCACCGCCGTTGAAGGCCGCGCGCGGATGGTTCTCGAATTTGAACGGGGTTGGGATCTGGCCCGGGCCACCGACGATGTGGAGGCGGCCGTTGACGGAGTCACGGGCCTGCCCGACGGGGCCGAAGACCCGGTTGTGCGTCGGGGAGTGTGGCGCGACCGGGTCACCGACGTCATCATCACCGGTCCCGTAGCGCCCGAACAACTGGGCCGTTTCGCCGACGAATTTACGACACGGCTTTTCCGCGAAGGGGTAACGCGCACGACGATCCGCGGTGTATCTGCGCCTGAGGTGCTGATCGATGTGCCGGAACTGTCACTAATTCGACACGATATCACTCTGCGAGAAATCGCCCAAGCTATCGCCGAGGAAGCAGAGGCGGACCCGGCGGGCGACGTGGCCGGTGGCGCCGCCAGGGTCCGAACTGGCGTCGAAAAGCGCACCGCCGAAGAAGTTGCCCAAATCGTCGTGCGGTCAAACGCGGACGGATCTAAGTTGAGGGTTCGCGACCTAGGTAGCCTCGTTGTGCGCGGCCCCACCTATAAACGCAGCTACTACGTGGGCGAAGACCCGGCCGTGTCCCTACGGGTAGACCGGGCAGATCAGGGCGACGCCATCAAGTTGCAAGCGGTGGTGCAGCGGGTCGCCGACGAGATGGAAACTACGCTTCCTGAAGGCGTTAAAATCGAGCTGATCCGCACCCGCGCCCAAGCAATTAGCGACCGTCTTAACATCCTAGTGGACAACGGGCTCGTCGGGCTTGTTTTGGTGCTGGCGCTGCTTTTCCTGTTCCTAAACGCGCGGACTGCTTTTTGGGTGGCCGCAGGGATCCCTGCGGCGATGTTTGCGGCGGTGGGTCTGATGTATGCCGTGGGAATGACCATAAACATGGTCTCTCTCTTTGGTTTAATCATCACGCTGGGCATTGTGGTCGACGATGCCATTGTGGTGGGGGAACATGCCGACTTCCGCGCCAGGCAATTGCGCGAACTCCCCGTAACTGCGGCGCAGAACGCGGCCATACGCATGGCGCCGCCGGTCTTTTCCGCCACCGTCACTACAGTCATCGCCTTCTACGGGCTGACGTTTGTCGGCGGACGCTTCGGCGAATTGATTGGGGCGATCCCGATCACGGTCATCCTTGTGCTGATGGCTAGCCTCGTCGAGTGCTTTGTGATCTTGCCCAATCACATGTCGCATGCGCTCCACTCCATTGACCGGCGCCGGTGGTACGATGTCCCGTCGGAGCTTTTCAACCGCGCATTCGACGCCTTTCGGCTGTCAATTTTTCGGCGTTTCATCCAATGCGTGCTTGTGGCGCGCTATCCAGCAATTGCGGCGCTCGTGCTCATTCTGGCGCTGGCGGCATCGCTTTTCACCACTGGCGAAGTGCGGTGGCGATTTTTTAACGCCCCGGAACGCGCCTCGATTTCCGGTAATGTGGCTATGCTGTCGGGTTCTACGCGCGAAGACACGCTGGCCCAAGTGCGCGAATTGCAGCGCGCTGTCGATGCGGTGGCCGCGCGGTATGAGGCCGAACACGGCGGCGTCAACCCAGTAGTCTTTGTCCTGGCCGAGGTCGGCGGCAACACCGGCCGCGCGCTGAGCGGGTCGGACACGAAAGATCCCGATCAACTCGGCTCTATCGCGATTGAATTGATAGACGCTGACGCCCGGCCCTATTCGAGCTTTGAGCTTTTGGCCGATATTCAGGACGAGGTCCGCCAGCACCCTCTGGCCGAAACCGTCAGTTTTCGCGGTTGGCGGTCAGGGCCAGGCGGCGACAGCTTAGATGTGCAAATCTACGGCGCTGACGCCGCCACGCTCAAAGGCGCGTCCGAGGCGTTGCAGCGGGCCGTAGCCCGTTTTCCAGAGGTCACGGCAGTCGAAGACAATCTTGCCTATGATAAAGAGGAGTTGATCCTCGAACTCACCCCCCAGGGTCAGGCGCTTGGCTTTTCCATCGACGACATTGGGCAAGAGCTGCGCGCGCGCTTAGGCGGGATTGAGGCGGCAAGCTTCCCTGTGGGTGTGCGCACCGGCACCATCACAGTTGGGCTTCCCGAAGAAGAAATCACCGCCGATTTCCTGTTGCGCACCCGCTTGCGCGCGCCGGGCGGCGCGTTTGTGCCCCTGGCGGATATCGTGACCATCGAAACCTCCCTTGGGTTTTCGACCGTTCGCCGTGAAAACGGCATTCCCCTGATTTCGGTCACTGGCGATATATCCGAAGACGATCCGGAACGTGCTGCCTTTATCGAAGCCGAATTGCGCGAAGCAATTATGCCCGCCATTGCCTCCGAGTACGGCATCGCTTGGCGCATGTCCGGCCTGGCCGAGCAGGAAAGGCAGTTCCTGACCGAGGCCGGACTAGGCTTTGCCCTTGTGCTTTTGGGTATCTACCTCACGCTGACTTGGATCTTTGCCAGTTGGACCCGGCCTTTTGTAGTCATGGCGGTCATTCCGTTTGGCGCCATCGGCATGATCTACGGCCACTGGGTGTGGGAGGTGCCGATTTCCATGTTCTCGATCGTAGGGATCATCGGCATGTCGGGGATTATCATCAACGACTCTATCGTGCTGGTGTCGACGGTGGACGAATACTCCAAAAACCGCGCGCTTTTCCCGGCTATTGTGGATGCGGTTGTAGATCGTTTGCGGCCGGTGCTTTTGACAACGCTGACAACGGTGCTGGGTCTTGTGCCGCTCCTTTTTGAGACGTCTCAGCAGGCGCAGTTCTTAAAGCCTACGGTGATCACGCTAAGCTACGGTTTGGCCGGCGGATTTTTCCTGGTTCTTCTGATTGTGCCTGCGCTTTTGGTCATTCAAAGGGATGTGGGCCGCCTTATGGTCAGCCTGCGGCGTGGTCTGCGCGGCGGTCCGCGACGGTCAGGTGCCCGGGCCGCGCGGGGGGTTTTATTGCTGGCTGCGCTGGCCATGGGCGCGCTTTGGATGGCAACAGTGGGGGTGACAGTCTGGTCTGGGGCGTTGCCCGCGTGGCTGGAGGATGTGTTGACGCCCACCCTGGCCGGGACGCCTCTTGCGGCGGCATCTGCTTCGGCGCAGGCGTTTGCGGCGCTTTTGGTGGGTGCGGCGCTGATCCTTTTGCTGGGCTACGCGCTTGCGGCACTCACCCGCGTGCCGCGCCGGGGGTAACGCTTGCGGCGCGCAAGCAAAGAAGCTTCACAAGGAAGCTTACCAGGGGCGCCTTTCAGGCGCGCTTTCGGGCGCCCTGGGCGCCCCGTTCCCGGTAGGGGGTCGTGTCATACTGTGCCCGGTAGCATTTGGAAAAATGCGACGGACTGGCAAAGCCGCAGGCCAGCGCCACGTTGATCACGCTCATATCCGTTTGCATCAGCAGGTTGCGCGCCTTCTGAAGCCGCAATTCCATGTAATACCGCTTTGGCGACCGGTTCAGGTAGCGCGCGAAGAGCCGTTCAAGCTGGCGGGTGCTCATGCCCACATCGGCTGCCAGGACAGAAGGGCTCACCGGTTCTTCGATATTGGCTTCCATCATCTGGATGACGGTGCTGAGTTTGGGGTGCCGCACGCCGATGCGGGTGGGAATCGACAGGCGCTGTTCGTCCCGCTCGGTCCGGATGTTGGTGTGCAGGCTTTGATCGGCGACCCAGTTGGCCAGTTCCGTGCCCTGGTGGGTAGCCATCAGTTTGAGCATCAGATCAAGGCTCGACGTGCCGCCGGCGCTTGTGAAGCGGTTTCCGTCGATTACGTAGACGGACTTCGACAGTTCCACCTCGTCGAATTCCTCGGCAAAGCTGTCTTGGTTTTCCCAGTGGATCGTGCACGTGCGTCCGTCGAGCAGGCCTGCGCGCGCCAGCGTCCAGGCGCCGGTGCAAAGCGCGCCGATGTGCACGCCTTTACGTGCTTCCCGGCGCAGCCAGGCCAGGACCGGTCGGGTTGATGTTTCTGCGATATCGCGTCCGCCGCAGACCACAATCGTGTCGTCGCGGCCGATTTCTGTTAGACCATGGTCCACGGAGATGCGCGCCCCGCTGGAAGATGCGGCATAGGCACCGTCTTCGCTGATGAGGGCCCAGGAGTAGATATCATGGCGACCGTAACGGTTGGCCAGGCGCAGCGCGTCAAGCGCCGTTGCGAAAGGCAAAAGCGAAAATCGGTCCAGCAGCAGAAACACGAATCTGCGGGCGGTATCGCTGTCACGGTGGCCTGCCATGGCTACGCATACTCCTGTGGCTTGGGGATCCGAATCACCCCGGCGCTACTACCCGCACGGCAAATTGGCCCACTCCTGCGACACCTGCAAGCGTGCCAAAGGCACCTTTCAAATAGCGGTGAGCCTGTGTTACCCCTTAAGTCCAAATTTTCTGTCACCGCCGGAGACTTACATGACGATGGGCATGATTAACGCCCCTGGGCAGGCCACCACCACGGGTTGGACCAAAACCGATTGGCGCACGCGTCCGCGGGTGCAGATGCCGGATTATACGGACCCGTCCGCGCTTGCCGCTGCCGAAGCGCAGCTGTCCACATATCCGCCGCTGGTTTTCGCTGGAGAATGTCGCGCTCTGAAGGCAAAGCTTGCAGCGGCGTCCCGGGGCGACGCGTTCCTTCTGCAGGGGGGTGACTGCGCCGAGAGCTTTGCCGAATTCAACGCCGACATGATCCGCGACACCTATAAGGTGATGTTGCAGATGGCGGTTGTGCTGACCTATGGGGCCAAGGTTCCCGTCATCAAAGTAGGCCGGGTGGCGGGCCAGATGGCCAAACCCCGTAGCGCCCCGACCGAGGTGCAATCGGGCGCGGAACTGCCAAGTTACCGCGGCGACATCGTTAACGGCTTTGACTTCACTCCTGAAAGCCGTGTCCCTGATCCTGGGCGGATGTTGCAGGCCTACACCCAAGCCGCGGCATCGCTGAACCTTTTGCGGGCGTTTTCTATGGGCGGCTTCGCTGACATTCACCGGGTGCACGAATGGAACCTTGGTTTTGCCGCGACCGAAGGGGCAGTGCGGAAATATACGGAACTTGCCGCGCGTATTTCTGATGCGCTCGATTTCATGACTGCCGCTGGGGTGAGCTCTGACACCGCCTCGGAACTCCACACTGTGGATTTCTACACCAGCCACGAGGCGCTCCTGCTGGAATACGAAGAGGCGCTCACCCGGGTGGACAGCACCACCGGCACATGGTTGGCCGGGTCGGGTCACATGATTTGGATAGGCGATCGCACCCGTCAGCCTGACGGCGCCCACGTGACCTTTGCCCGCGGGGTGCAAAACCCCATTGGCCTGAAGTGTGGCCCGTCGATCACAGCCGATGACCTGAAGGCCCTAATAACCGACCTGAATCCCGCCAACGAGCCCGGTCGCATCACGCTCATCAATCGGTTCGGTGCGGGCTCTGTGGGTGAGCACTTGCCCCGGTTGATCCGCGCAGTGGAGCAAGAAGGTTTCGCCGTCACCTGGTCCTGCGATCCGATGCACGGCAACACCATCAAGTCATCCACTGGGTATAAGACCCGCGCGTTTGATTCGATTCTGCGAGAAGTGCGAGAATTCTTCGCTATCCACAAAGCTGAGGGCACCATCCCCGGCGGTGTGCATTTTGAGATGACCGGCAAGGACGTGACTGAATGCACCGGCGGCGTGCGGGCGGTCACCGACGAGGATCTGTCGTCGCGCTACCACACGGCCTGTGATCCGCGGCTCAATGCTAGCCAGGCACTAGAACTTGCCTTCCTAGTGGCCGAAGAACTCGAAAACCGTGTTGTGGCAGCCCGCAAGGCGGGCTGAGACAAAGGCTCGAAAATGAAACGGCGCGTCCCCACCGACGCGCCGTTTCGGCCCCCACCAGAGCGTTCTTAATCCGTAATCTGTGGTGGTCTTGGACGCGGCCTAGTCGTCGTTGCGTACCAGGCGCAGGTATGGCTTTTCCGCTGACAGGCGCCGCGAGTGCCCTTGGCGCCCGGCGTTGTGCGGTCGGGTGAAAGCCGCCGCCGACTCTGCAAGACCCGCGTGCACCTGAGGCCGCGGGTGGACGGTATGACTTTCTTCACCGGCGATAATGCGTGTGGTTTCCACCGCCTTTAGGGCGAACCGCTGGGGCGGGGATACCGGTGCACCGGTGACAACCATGCATCCCAAGACCCGGCAGATTTCGCCATGGTCGTTTTGCATGGGCAAAAGCAGCATTCGCGCATCGCTTCGCGCTGCCCCGTCGCGGTGTGCCAGGCGCAATTCCACTATTTTAGGTTCAGCCAGCATATCATCCAGGACGGCGTCGAAACGGGTTCTGTCATCTACAGCAATAAGCGAACGGGCTGGCATGCCGCGCAGGTCCATGCCCATCAGATCGCAAAGCTTCAGCCCGGCCAGGCGAAACCTTAGGTTTCCCGGGGCTTTCATTTCCAGGATAAATGTATTCTCCAGGGCAGCCTTAATTTCCCGAGGGTCAAGGTCTGACCGAACTGGGGCCACGCGGCCCGCGCGCAGGCGTTCCCAGTAGCCAAGGAGGTCAACGAGGATCGGATCTTGCATGAAGCCGCCCTTGCCGGTCGCTGAGCACACTGTGCTCTGTTTCACATCGTGCACGAGATATACCATCTACCCGCCTTTTCGACCCCAAATCCTGGTGCCGCCCTGTTTACGATCCATTTACGTTGCCCCTGCCCTGTATTTGCCGCAAATTTGCCGAGAATGGGAGCAAGAAGATCCACCATGGTAAATTCCATGACTGCCTTTGGCACTGCCCAGGGCTCCGAGGGCGCCTCTATCTGGGCCTGGGAAATCCGCTCCGTAAACGGGCGCGGGCTAGATGTTCGGGTGCGGCTGCCCGAGGGGTTTGATGCGCTTGAACCGCCCCTGCGCAAGGCGCTCGGCGCCGTGGCCAAACGAGGTACGATTACCGCCGGGCTGAAATTACGCCGCAGGGTTGAAACCGCAGGTGCCGCGCTGAACGGCGACGCTCTGGCCCAAGTCGCGGCGGCCCTTTCCCAGGTGCAGCGGGCGCTGGTTGATGCGGGAGCCGATGTGACCGCGGTTGACCCGGCGGCGGTGCTTGCTCTTCCGGGTGTGTATGACCGGAGTGAAAGCGAAGACGATCCAGCAGCCCTGATCCCTGCGCTTACCCACTCGCTTAAGGCGGCAGTGTCCGGGTTTGCGGAGGCTCGGGCCGCCGAAGGCCGGGTGCTCAAAGGGATTTTGACAGACCAAGTTGACCGAATCGAAGCTCTTATTTCCGAAGCTCGCACGATCCTACCGGGCCGCGACGCCCGCGCGGGCGAGGTTTTGCGCGCTAACGTGGCGAAAGTGCTAAGCGATGCGCTGGACGCAGATCGCCTAGCTCAAGAACTGGCGCTTTTGGCCGTGAAGTCTGATGTGGCAGAGGAATTAGACCGCTTGGCCGCCCATATCACAGCTGCCCGGGCTCTCTTGGCTGATCAAGGCCCCATGGGCCGCAAGTTTGATTTCCTAACTCAAGAGTTCAACCGGGAAGCCAACACCCTGTGCTCAAAGGCGGGGTATGAGCCGCTCACGCGTATCGGGCTCGACCTAAAAACCACCATCGACCAGATGCGCGAACAAGTCCAAAACGTGGAGTGACCCAAACCATGGCCGAGCGCCGCACCGGGCTTTTGATCATCATCTCGTCGCCCTCCGGGGCGGGCAAGTCGACCCTGTCGCGGCGGCTTATGGCAGACGACCCAACGATGGCTTTTTCGGTCAGCGCCACAACCCGCGCGCCACGGCCGGGCGAAGTTGACGGCCAGCACTACCACTTTTTGGACAAGGTCAGTTTTGAGGCGATGATCGCCGGGGGCGACATGCTTGAACACGCGGAGGTTTTTGGAAACCTCTACGGCACCCCGCGTCCCCCTGTGGCTGCGGCCGTGGGGGATGGCCGCGATGTGATCTTCGACGTGGATTGGCAAGGCGGCCAACAGATCCGCGGATCAGACCTGCGCCCCGCAGTGGTAAGCATCTTTATCCTGCCCCCGTCGATTGCTGAATTGGAACGCCGGCTTAACAGTCGCGGTCAAGACAGTCCCGAGGTGGTGCGCAGCCGCATGGCCAAGGCCCGCGACGAAATCAGCCATTTCGCGGAATACGACTATGTCTTGGTCAACGATGACCTGGACACGTGCGAGGCGGACCTGCGAGCGATCCTCACTGGGGAACGGCTCAAACGTGACCGCCAACAGGGGCTCATGGACCGGGTGCGCGCGCTCAATAACGAATTCGAGTAGATGATGAATGCGCTATGAACTCGACGGGGTTGGCCCCCGGGTGCCCACGGATGCGGGAAGCTATTGGATCGCGCCTGGGGCCCATGTGATGGGTGACGTGATCTTGGAAGAAGGCGTTGGCATCTGGGGGCCAACCCCGTCGAGTTCATAGCGCATTCATCATCTCCTCGAATTCGTTCCACCTTTCCGTTTCAAGTTCTACGTGGGATTCGCCACTGCAGAAGTAGAAACACGAAGAAGGAAGGAGGCTGCCTCTTATGCGTCATTTTCATATCCTCTGGGGGTGGGTTACTTTAAAT
>JBCCMR010000079.1:0-11102 GCA_039026255.1 Pseudomonadota bacterium | reverse complement strand
GTCCGAAGGGCGCAGGTCCCACCAGATCTTGGAGGCGTCTTCGATAAGCCCCGTTCCTACAATGATTTCCACCGATCGGGCATAAGACCACCAGCTTTCGAACCGGGGCGGCAGGCCCGTTCGGGGCAGGTTGTCAAAAACCGTCAGCCGGTAGGACCCAAGCCCCGTATCCCGGCCCTGCCAAAAGGGAGACGAACAACTCAGCGCTAAAAGATGGGGCAGAAAATAGCGCATCTGGTTCATCAGATCGATGCGGGTTTCGTTGTCGGGCAGGCCCACATGGACGTGCATTCCGCAGATAAGCATACGCCGGGCAACCCCGGCCAAGTCGCGCTCCAGCGCCCGGTAGCGATCGCGGTCGGTAAAGCTTTGCCGTTGGTAGTGGGCAAACGGGTGGCAGGACGCAGCTAGAGGCGCAAGCCCGTAGGTTTCGGCAATGTCTCGGATCGTGCGCCGCAGGTGCGCCAATTCCGCCCGCGCCTGGGTGATGTCGGCGCACACGGGCGTGCCCACCTCGATCTGGCATTGAAGGAATTCGGGACTGACGTTGTCGGCCAACTTCTCGGCGCAGTCGCGCATTAGCGTCTCTGGCGCCTCCACCAAGTCGCGGGTTTCCAGGTCCACGAGGAGGTATTCCTCTTCGATGCCTAGGGTAAATTGCCGATCCTCGTTCATGGGGTCCTTTGTCTCCTGAGTGATCCCAGGGTGGAGCAGGCGGTCGCTGGTGGCAAGCGGGCCCTTGACCGCAGGGCGGAGCGGGGGCCAAGATCGCGCCATGACAAACCTGCGACACATCCTCACCGCCGTGGCAGCTTTGCTTTTGGCCACACCCGCTCCGGTGCTGGCCTTGGGCGACGCCTGCGACGACCTTTGGTTTACGCGCAATCAGATTATGGACCGGGCGGGCTACTGCTTCGGGTCAAACCTGGGCCGTGCGGTCTTTGACAACGCCGGGTGCCTGGGCAAGGACGTGGCGGTTTCGCCCGCCGATCGCCGCAAGGTCAGCGAAATCCAATCTCAGGAGCAGGCGCTCGAATGCCGGGTCAACACACGCCAAACCCGGCTTGATGTGCCAGACATCAACCTGCGCCGGGCACTCATTGACCTGCCGATTGCCGACGGGCTCGAAAGCGCGTGCCTGGGCTACCAGGGGCCGCCCCTGGCGCTCCAGGCCGGTCACTACGACAGCGCCCCGCGCATCGGCGCGGTGGAGCGGGGGGTGACGGTCCATTATGCCCACTACGGCGGACCCGAGGGGTGGAGCTATGTGCTGACCCATGACGGCAGCGGGCGCATCCTGGCCGGAGGCTGGCTGCGCAACCCGCCGCGTATGGACTGCGATCAGTGGGCGGGGTAGGGGCCCAGCCTGGCGGCTAAGGCCCCGATTGAAGCGGACCTGAGCCGGACGAACGGTTTTTTTTACTCCATTGTTGGGATCGAGAAATCCGCGCCCTCTTTGATGCCGCTAGGCCAACGGGATGTGACGGTTTTTGTGCGCGTGTAGAACTTAAACGCGTCCGGCCCGTGCTGATTGAGGTCGCCAAAGGCGCTTTTCTTCCAGCCCCCGAAGGTGTGGTAGGCCAGTGGAACCGGGATCGGCACATTCACCCCCACCATGCCGATATTGATGCGGTTGGCGAAATCGCGCGCGGTGTCGCCGTCGCGGGTAAAAATCGCCGTGCCGTTGCCGTATTCGTGGTCCATGGCCAAGCCGATGGCTTCTTCGTAGCTTTTTGCGCGCACCGTCGACAGGACCGGGCCGAAGATCTCGGTTTTGTAGATGTCCATGTCCGGGGTCACCCGGTCAAAAAGATGGGCGCCGACAAAAAAGCCGTCCTCATATCCCTGAAGCGAGAAGTTGCGCCCGTCGACCACCAGATCCGCCCCCTGATCCACGCCCGACTGCACAAGCCGCAGGATGTTCTCCTTGGCAGCGCCGGTCACCACCGGGCCAAAGTCCACGTCGTTGCCCGCGGTGTAGGGCCCGATCTTCAGGGCTTCGACCTTGGGGGCCAGCTTTTCGATCAGCCGGTCGGCGGTGTCATCGCCCACCGGCACCGCCACCGAAATTGCCATGCAGCGCTCGCCCGCCGCGCCGTAGCCCGCGCCCACGAGGGCGTCAGCAGCCTGGTCCATATCGGCGTCGGGCATGATGATCATGTGGTTCTTGGCGCCGCCAAAGCACTGCACCCGCTTGCCCGCCGCACAGCCGCGCCCGTAGATGTATTCCGCGATGGGCGTCGACCCGACAAAGCCCACCGATTGGATAACCGGGTGATCGAGGATCGCGTCAACGGCTGCCTTGTCGCCGTTGACCACCTGGATGATCCCCGGCGGGCAGCCCGCCTCTTCCATCAGTTCGGCAAGCATCATCGGCACCGAGGGGTCGCGCTCTGATGGTTTCAGGATAAACGCGTTGCCGCAGGCGATGGCCGGGGCGAACATCCACATCGGGATCATCGCCGGGAAGTTGAACGGGGTAATGCCAGCCGTCACGCCGAGCGCCTGTTTCATGGAATACATATCGATACCGGGGCCCGCGCCATCGGTATATTCGCCCTTCAGGAGTTGCGGCGCGCCGATGCAGTATTCCACCACCTCAAGGCCGCGCTGCACGTCACCTTTGGCGTCCGGGAAAGTTTTGCCGTGCTCGCGGCTCAGCGCTTCGGCCAGTTTGTCCATGTCGCGGTTCAAAAGCGCCACCATCTTCATCATGACTCGGGCGCGGACCTGCGGGTTTTTGGCGGCCCAGGCGGGCTGGGCCTCGGCGGCAACCGCAACCGCGTGGGCCAGTTCGTCCGCGGAGGCCAGCGCCACATGGGCCTGCACTTCGCCCGTGGCGGGGTTGAAGACCTCGGCCGTGCGGCCGCTTTGGCCTGCGACCCGGGCGCCGCCGATGTAGTGTCCGATCTCTTCCATGGTGTTCTCCGGTCGCTGTTGTCTGGCGCGATACCTAGCGGTGCCCTTGACCAAGGGGAAGGCCAAAGCGCGCGGTACGCAGCGGGGGATTTCCCTTGCAATCGGCCCGGGCCTTGCGCCACGTAGCCAGACGAATGCACTTAGACGGAGCCGCCCCATGCGCATCGGACTCTATCCAGGCACCTTCGACCCGGTCACCCACGGGCATCTCGATATCTTTCGGCGCGCCTGTTCTATGGTAGACCGCCTGGTGATCGGCGTAGCCATCAACCGGGACAAAAAACCGATGTTCACGCTCGAAGAACGCGTCGAGATGGTCGAGGCCAACTGCCGCCAAGTGGCTCAGGAAAAAGGTGTCGAGATTGTCGTGCACCCGTTTGAGAACCTGCTGATCCAATGTGCCCAAGAGGTTGGCGCCAGCGTAATCGTCCGCGGCCTGCGCGCGGTGAGCGACTTCGAATACGAATTTCAGATGGTCGGCATGAACCGTGCAATGAACGACGAAATTGAAACGGTCTTTCTGATGGCTGACGCAGAATACCAGTCTATTGCTTCGAAACTGGTTAAAGAAATCGCCAGGCTCGACGGGGATATCACCCCCTTTGTGCCCGCAGAAGTGGCCCAAGCCGTCGCCGAAAAATTTGCGGCCCTGCACAAATAGGTACGCGCCCGGCGCCGCCGCGACGCGGCTGACCGCCGCGCATCATAGCCGCGGCCTGTCTTCTCTTTCCGTTGCCGATCCGCTAGGGCCAGGTAAAACCGCGAAAAGGAGCCGCCCATGGCCGACATCAAAGACCCAGAAAACACCATTGTCATGACGCTCAAGGGCGGGGATGTGGTGATCGAGCTATTGCCAGATGTGGCCCCTGGCCATGCGGAACGCATGAAAGAACTGGCCCGCGAAGGCGCTTATAACGGCGTGGTTTTTCACCGGGTAATCGACGGCTTCATGGCCCAAACGGGCGATGTGGCCAACGGCAACGCTGACGCCGACAGCTTTAACCTGGGCCGCGCGGGCACCGGCGGATCCGACAAACCCAACCTCAAGGCCGAGTTTTCCGGCGTGCCCCACGACCGCGGCACCCTTGGCGCGGCGCGCAGCCAAAGCCCTGACAGCGCCAACAGCCAGTTTTTTATAAACTTCGCCGACAACCACTTCCTGAATCGCCAGTACACGGTTTACGGGCGCGTTATCTCTGGCATGGAGCATGTGGACGCCATCACCCGGGGCGAGCCCCCCACCGACCCCGACAAGATGATCGCGGTCAAAGTGGCAGCCGACGCATGACCCGCGTTTTTGCTAGTGCCATGGCGGCTCTCTGGCTGGCGTTGCCGGTCTGGGCCGCGGACCCCGAAAACACGCTCGTCGTCGAGATCGCGGGCGAAGCATCAGGCACCATCGAAATCGAGCTTTTGCCCGATGTGGCGCCTCGCCACGTGGAGCGGATCAAAATGCTTGCCCGGGACGGCGCCTATGACGGCGTGGTCTTCCACCGGGTGATCGAGGGCTTCATGGCCCAAACTGGCGACGTGGAACACGGGCGCAGGGAAGGGTTCAACTTGCGCTTCGCTGGCACCGGCGGATCGGCTTTTCCCAACCTACCGGCCGAGTTTTCGGATCTGCCCTTTGACCGGGGCGTGGTTGGCATGGCCCGGGCGCAAAACCCCGACAGCGCCAACAGTCAGTTCTTCATCATGTTCGCGGAAGGCTACTTCCTGAATGGCCAGTACACCGTCTTTGGCCGGGTGAGCCAGGGCATGGAGATCATCGATGCCATCAAGCGTGGGTCGCGCAGCGCCAACGGCGCGGTCAGCGGAGACCCCGATTACATGGCCACCGTGCGTGTGAAAGCCGACCTGGACGGCTAGACCCCGGGTCGCGCATCCGCCCTTGAAACGCCCAACCCGCGCGGCTGTGGTCGCGCGGATTTGTGATGCCCGTCACTTTTCACGTCTTTTTACAGTCGACCTGACAAGAAGCCGTGGTAGCGTTCTATTAATTGAACGAAACCATTCCCACGGGGGCAACCATGGCAAACAAACGCGAACACACCGTAAAAAAGGGCGACACCCTTTCAGGGCTTGCTAAGAAGAACGGTCTCAAAAGCTACAAAGACATCTACAACGCGCCCGAAAACGCCAAATTTCGCAAGCTGCGCAAAGACCCCAACAAGATCGAACCGGGCGATAAGGTCTTTATTCCCCCGTCACCCACGACCACACCCTGCGAATTCAAAAAAGAGATGCCGCGTATGACCATCAACGTCATGGGCAAGAAAAAGCTGATCTTTGTGCAGCAACGCTGGCAGTACAACTGGCTCACCGGCGGGAAGGTGTCGAAGTGGACCGCTAACGAAAAAAAGAATTACCACAACAACATCGACAAGGCGATCTGGGCCAAGTGGTCGGGCAAATACGTGCTGTCGGTGTCGGGCGATTCTGACTTCGCCCGAGCTTTTGCCACCACCGAATTCGACGTTAGCTTCGACATCAAACGGGTCAGCTCGGGCGGCCATTGGAACGTAAACGTTACCAAGATCCCAAAGGGGGATTGGAAAGGGTCGAAGGTCAATTGGACGACCCAGACGATCACGCTCGACAGCGAAGACCACGTGGCCGTTGTCAAAGACGCCGCCACGGGCACCAAACAAAAGGGCGCCGTGCACGAATTTGGCCACGCCATCGGTAACACGTCCCATATCGAGCACATGCACGCCGACGAATACAAAGACGCCAGCGCCTATAAGGCCGACATCAAGTCGATGATGAACTGCGGGATGGAGCTGCGCAAACGCCACGCGGACCACCTGATCAGCGAACTCAACAAGATGATCCCCAAGACCACCTGGAAAGTGAAGGCCATCAAGTGACCCATCCGGCACCCCGCTCGCGGTTGCCGTTTCCTGTTCATATCTGCTTTTGAGGTTCCTATGACCGACCTTTCCGACACCCCCACCCTGGCCCAGGCTAAGGAAGCCCACGGCCAACCGCTCAGCGAGCGTTCGTTCACGCTCACCGGGCGCGACTTGACCGAGTTTCGCATTGAACTTCTCAACCACCTGGACCGCACTGAGATCGACGCAGGCAAGGTGCAACTAACGGAAGCGACCTGGCAGCCGTCGCCCGGCAAGCGGCGCACGATTTGGTTCCACGCCGGGGACGGCAGCTACCTGCACCACCTGGACTGGGACGAGGGCGACGAATTCTGAGCCCTTTGCGCGCGTGGCCTTCCTCCCGGGGCCGCGCGCACGAAATTCTTGTGACTGACCGTGATCCGTTGCACGTTTGTGCAGGGCATTTTGGCCCCGGTGATTCAAGCGCAAGGATTTCAGCATGACCACATTTGACGGCACCCCAGGTCGCGACACATTCGACGGCACGGCCGCCAAAGACACGGCATTCGGCAACGGCGGCGAAGATTTCCTTTTCGGGCTGGGCGACGACGACTTTCTCTACGGCGGCGACAATCGCGACCTTCTAAACGGCGGCGAAGGGGACGATTCGCTCTACGGCGGCAGCGGCGGCGACACGATGCGCGGCGGCACCGGCAACGACTACATGTTCGACACGTCGGGCCAGAACACCTACTACGGCGGTCGCGGCAACGACGCGGTCATCGGCGGTATCGGCTCTGACCGAGCCTGGGGCGGCGCGGGGGCCGACAACATCAACCTGAATGAGGGCCCGGGCTTCGCTTGGGGTGGCGGTGGCGACGATTTCTTATCGGCCCTTGAGGGGCAAGCGACGCTCTACGGGGGCAATGGCGCCGACCGGCTTGTGTCGAACGACCTGGGCGGCTTCGGTCTCGACGGCGGCGACAGCCTCTACGGCGGGCGGGGCAACGACACGATCGAAATGGCCGCAAACGGGGCGGGCGACAACCTGGCCCGCGGTGGCAACGGCATCGACACGCTACGCCTTTTTGTCGTCGGCGACGACGCGGGCTGGGACGTCAACATGACCACCGGTCAGGCGACCCACACCACAACCATCAACGGCGCCGAAACGGTGACGGTGGTCGACTTCGACGGCATCGAGAAATTCACCGGCAGCCGCGGGACGGATACGATCATCGCCGGCCAGCGCGCGGACACGATCTTCGGCGGCAGCAATAGCGAAGCCGACACGATCTACGGCGGCGCCGGGGACGACACGATCACCGTCGACGTGGTCAGCGGCACCGCCGAAGTCTACGGCGGCAACGGCCGCGACGTGATCACCACGCGCACCGACGGGAACGTCGTAGCCTATGGCGGCGGCGGAAACGATACCCTTTTGACCTCGGGCGGCGACGACACCTTCTACGGCGGCACCGGCAACGACCAACTTTACGGCGGCCTGGGCGACGATGTGCTGTTCGGCGGCCAAAGCGTCGACACCGTGGGGATAGCCGGCGGCTCGAACACCATCACCGGGGGTGGCGGCACGGACTTATTCTGGTTTGTCTCCGGTCTGGAGGGGGAGGTGCAAACCATCACCGACTTCGCCGACGGCAGCGAAAGGGTCGAGTTTTTCAACGGCACCTCGGCTGTGACGATCACCGACGATGGCACCGATACCACGGTCACCTTCGCCGACGGTGAAGGAACGGGCACCATTATTTTCCTGGGCCTTGCGGGCGGGGCGATCACCGAAGCCGACTTTGTCTTCGGGTGACCGCGCGGCCCGCGGTGCCCTAGAAGGCGCCGACCTTAACCATTTGCAATCCGCGTCCAAAGGCAGCGCGGGCGGCGGCAAAGCTGATCGCGTCGTCGGCGATGCCCCAGCCGCCGGTGGCGAAATCCTCGACGATGGTGCCCACCACCAAGGCCGTGGCCCCGGTCATGATCGCAACACCCACCGCGCGCGCGCCGTTTTCCTTGAGCCATTCCAAAACGTGGCGGCTGAACGGTTTCGTCTTGGGTACGGGGATTTTCGGAATAAACGTCGCCTCCACTTCGAAGCCGACGTTGCCCTCGTAGCCGATGTCCTTGTGTTTGAAAGCGATGGGTTTGGGCGCCAGCGAGAGCTTGAAGGACCCCTTGGAGGTGATGGAAAACGTCCCCTTCCAGGTGGCGTTAGCCGCATTCGACGAGATCGCCATTTCGGCGATGCCTAGCTTGCTGATCTTAATCGAGTTTTCGAAATACTTGCCCGAGGCTTTGATCTCGGCCTCCATGGTGCGCAGGTTAAAGCCCACGGGGATCGTGCCCTTGCGGGTGGCTTTAATGGAGCCTTTGAACGACGACACGATGATCAAAGTGCCCGCCGTCGAGACAATGACTTTCACGTGGACAGCTTTCACTTTCTCCAGGTCGTATTCCAGGACCGGGAAGGCGATCTTGATGGCTTTGGCTTTGGCGGCCCCGCTGGGCTTTGCTGCTTTCAGAATTTGGGGGGGGTTCGATACGTCGGCAACCACATCCATTTTGGGGATGACAATGGTGGCCCCGCAGAGGATGAGTTTCCCATCCTTTGATACAAGCCCCTTGTTTGCTTTGGCGATCACGTCCCACCAGGCGCCGTAGCCGTAGTGGCGTTGCGCCAAATCCCAAAGCGTGTCGCCAGGGGCCACCACATGGGTCCCGCCGCCCGCCTTTCGCATGTTGTAATTGGCCGCGACCTTGGCCGTGGCGACCCAGGTCTTGCCTTTCATGGCATAGGTTGGCGTGACGTTGATCGCCATATTCGGGTTCGCCTTAGCGAGCTTCCCGCTTTCGGCTTTGATCGCCTTCTCAAAAAGCGCCAACACCTCTTTTTGGGGTTTGTTGGCCGACTTTGTGGTGGCTTTTTCCACCTTTTGGGCCAGCGATTTGTCCGCCAGGGCCTTGTTCATCTGTTTGGTCATGTCGGCGCTTTGGGCGGCCTCGTCTTTGGCCATGGCCGAGGCTAGGGGATTGGCAACCATCTCATTTAGACTCCGCAAGGGTGCGTTCGAATGACCCAAGCGTGCGCAACTTCGCCTTGTCTGGCAAAGAAAAAAACCGTCAAAATAGCGGAGAGGACGTCTTTTGACGGTCTTTTCCCAAAGGTATCGGCGAATTAGCCGGTGGGGATCAGGAAGCCGCGCGCGGCTAGGGCGTCGGTGATCGGGTGTAGAAGCCCCGCACGGGCGCCGAGTTCCACAGGATGGGCCACCACGACCGGGGCCATAGCCGTGGCGCGGTGAGCCAGGGCTGCGGCTTCCTCGGCGCTGGTATCGGTTAGCCAAAGCGGCCCAGCCAGGTGCCCGCAGCCCAGGTCGCGGACCCGTTCCGCAAAGCCGGGGTAGGGGGCGATGACCACGCTTCCGGCGGCGGCACCTTCGATGATGCGGCGTTCCATGCGGCGCAGACCGCTGTCTTCACGCACCGGTTTGAAGAGGTAGATCACCTCATAACGGTCGTAGCCGTCCCAGGTGATGCCGTCGCCGCGGATGATATCGGACCGACCTCCGCCAACAGACCCCAAGAGCTTTTCGGCAGTGGCAGCGTAGCCGTCATCGTATTCCAGCCCGTCGGCGCGGGCAAAAATGTGGGCCGCCATTAGCACCTTGATGCCGCCGCCGCATCCCACGTCCAAAAAAGAGAGCGGCCCGTGGCGCCCCTGGGCCAGGCACACCCGCAACGCGGCCTGGCAGGTGGCCATGAAGTCCGACGCAGGCAACGGAATGTCGGGGAACGATCCCTCGGCCACGCGCGTGGCGTCCTGACTGCCGCGGGGGTTCACGTATTCGTGGAGCGCGTTCATCGTTCCGTCCATGGCCAGCCACGCCTGATGGAGCCCGTCCACCGGGGGCGGATCCGCCAAAAGAGGTGCGCTGTCGAAGTCGGCGGCCATGCGCGTGGCCGCCTGTACCCGGTTCCAGATGTCGAGCATCCGCCGCGGGTCGGCACCGAAGGGGCCGTCGTCTTCCACGTCGCGGCGCGCGGCGGGGCTCAGCTTGCGAAAGCCTGGGGCGCCCGTGACCGCGACACGCTCTTTCAAAAGCGCGACGAGATCCCGGCGCAGGCGGACCAACCGCGTAAGCAACCGGTCCACTTGTGCCCGGTCGCGGTCGGCGGGCGTGGCCCGCAGGATCGCCGCCGTGGCCGCGGCCACGGCGCAAAGCTCGGCCCGGAACCGCGCCCGGTGCGCCAACCAATCCTGCGCCGCGTCCCGCGTGTCCAAGACCTAGCCTTCAAGCCGCGCGAGCGCGTGGCGCTTTTTGCCCGCCGAAAGCTTCACCGGCTGAGCCAGCGCCGCTCGGTCAAGCATCAGCCCCGCGTCGGCAATCGGCGCATCATCGAGCCGCGCGCCGCCGTCGGCGATCAGCCGCTTTGCCTCTTTGCCGGACGCGGCAAGCCCCGCCCGCACCAAAAGCTGCACCACCGATATGCCGTCGCCCAGATCCGCCGGGCTCAGCGTGACGGTGGGCAGGTCCTCGCCCACGCCCCCTTTTTCAAAGACTTCCCGGGCGGTGGCTTCGGCCGCCTGGGCGGCAGCTGCCCCGTGGGCCAACGCGGTAACCTCGCGGGCGAGGACGACCTTGGCCGCGTTCACTTCGGCCCCTTCGAGCGCGGCCAGCCGGTCGCATTCATCCAGCGGCAACTCGGTGAACAGCCGCAAGAAGCGGCCCACATCGGCATCAAGCGTATTGCGCCAGAACTGCCAGAATTCGTAGGCGCTGAGCCGGTCTTCGTTGAGCCAGATCGCCCCGCCGGCGCTTTTGCCCATCTTGGTCCCGTCAGCTTTGGTCAAAAGCGGGGTCGTCAGGCCAAACACCTCCGTCCGGCGCACCCGGCGCGTTAGGTCGATCCCGTTGACGATATTGCCCCACTGGTCTGAGCCGCCCATCTGCAGCGCGCAGCCATAGCGTTCGCTCAATTCCATAAAGTCATAGGCCTGGAGAAGCATATAGTTGAACTCGAGAAAGGTCAGCGGCTGTTCACGGTCAAGCCGCAGGCGCACGCTGTCAAACGTGAGCATCCGGTTGATGGTGAAATGCCGGCCCACGTCGCGCAGAAACTCCACATAGTTGAGGCCGTCGAGCCAGTCCGCATTGTTGGGCTGCACAGCGTCCGTTAGCCCGTCGCCGAAGGTCAAGTAGCGGTCAAAAACCTTGCGGATACCGGCGATATTGGCGTCGATCTTGTCGGTCGTCAGAAGCTGGCGCGCCTCATCTTTGCCGCTGGGGTCGCCGATCTTTGTGGTGCCCCCGCCCATCAGCGTGATGGGTTTGTGGC
>JBCCMR010000078.1:0-11106 GCA_039026255.1 Pseudomonadota bacterium | reverse complement strand
GCCAGATGGGCCAGGCTTATCCGCAACTGACCCAGGGCGAGGCCATGATCGCCGAGACGCTTTTGGGCGAAGAGGTGCGGTTTAAGACCACGCTAGACCGGGGGCTGCGGCTTTTGGATGCGGAGCTTGAGCGGCTGGACGAAGGCGCAGCACTGCCCGGCGAGACGGCGTTCAAGCTTTACGACACCTATGGCTTTCCCCTTGATCTGACCCAGGACGCCCTGCGAGAGGCGGGCCGTACTGTGGACGAAAGCGGCTTTGACGCTGCCATGGAGGCGCAAAAGGCCCAGGCCCGCGCCGCCTGGGCGGGTTCGGGCGAGGCAGCGGAGGAAAGCGTCTGGTTCGACATCGCCGAAGAACACGGCAGCACCGAATTCCTTGGCTATGATACCGAAACTGCTGAAGGACAGGTCATCGCGTTGGTGGTTGATGGCGCGCCAGTGCAGACTGCGACCCGAGGCGATATTGCTGTGGTCTTGAACCAAACACCGTTTTACGCCGAAAGCGGTGGTCAGGTGGGCGACAGCGGTGTGATCACCACCGAAACGGCTGAGATCACCGTGACCGACACACGCAAGAAAGCGGGCGTTTTTGTGCACCTCGGGCGGGTGTCCTCGGGTGAGATCGCCCTTGGCAGCGCCGCCACGCTGACCGTGGAGGGCGCGCGCCGCGGGGCCATCCGCGCCAACCATTCGGGCACGCATCTTTTGCACGAGGCGCTGCGCCAGCGGCTGGGCGATCATGTGGCCCAGCGGGGCAGCTTGAACGCGCCGGACCGGCTGCGGTTCGACTTTAGCCACGGCGCGGCGTTGAGCTCGGATGACCTCAGCACCGTGGAGCGTGAGGTCAATACGATGATCCGCCAGAACACGCCGGTAGAGACCCGAATTATGACGCCCGATGCCGCGCGCGACTTGGGCGCCCAGGCGCTCTTTGGCGAAAAATACGGCGACGAGGTGCGGGTTGTGTCCATGGGGCGCCAGGTTAGCAGCGGCAAAGGCGCACGAGGCGACACTTATTCCCTGGAACTCTGCGGCGGCACCCATGTGGCGCGCACCGGTGATATCGGACTATTTGTGATGCTGGGCGACAGCGCTTCCTCAGGCGGGGTGCGCCGGATTGAGGCGCTCACCGGCCAGGCGGCATTGGATTACCTGCGAACCCAAGACCGGACCCTGGCAGAAATGGCGCAAATGCTGAAGACCGCTGCGGGCGATGTGACCGCACGGGTTGCAGCGCTCCAGGAGGAGCGCAAAGCCCTTTTGACCGAAGTTGAAAGACTGCGTCGGGAGGTGGCGCTCGGCACGGGTGGCCCGGGCACAGGCCCGGCGACAGAAACCTTGGGCGATATCATATTTCTCGGGCAGGTCCTGGACGGGGTCAGCGCCAAAGACCTGCGCGGCCTTGTGGACGTGCACAAATCGCGCCTGGGTTCAGGGGCGGTACTGTTGATTTCGGACACCGGCGGAAAGGCAGCCCTTGCGGCGGGGGTAACTGACGATTTGACCGAGCGTCTTTCGGCCGTGGCGCTGGTGCAGCGCGCGGCCGAAGCGTTGGGGGGGAAAGGCGGTGGCGGACGCCCGGACATGGCCCAGGGCGGTGGACCCTCGGTCGATGCCGCCGATGCTGCACTCGACGCGGTTCGAGCAGTTATCTCCGCCGCCTGACCGGCGGGGCGTCCCGAGAAGCTTCGTTACGAAGCTTTTTGATTACTGCTTGCCAACGACCTGAGCCCCGAAAAAAAAGAAGCTTCCCAAAGGAAGCTTCCTCTTTCCCATGCCTTTAATTTTAGCCTTATCCGCCGGCGACGTCATTCCAAGCCGCTGTAAACCCGGTGAGCGATAGTTGCAGTTCGATGGCTTCCTCTGGGGCGGCAACGGACCAAACCGTCACCTTGGCGTTTGCGCCGCGTTTCATGCCGTCGCTTTCGGCCTGGGTCAGGCCGAACCGCGCGTAACACGCCAACTGATCGCACCAGGTATACCGGTACCGGTTAGCCTTGCCGCTGTCGATTTGCATAGTGACGTCTTTGGTCAAAAGACTACCCAGGGGCGTCGCCACATCCACACCCGCCGCGGCGCGCCCGCCGTTGGGAAGTGCGGAAAGATTAAACTCAGCCACGCTGGCGCCCTCGTTGTCCACCAAGAGGTAGTAAAGGCGGCAGGTCTCTGCCTGACCTTCGGGCGCGCGGATGCAGCGCACCTCCCAATTTCCATGCTCGGCCTTAAGGTAACCTTGGCCCTCTTGGGGACCGTCGGTTTCCTGATCCTCAGCAACGGGGAATTGCTCGTCGTTGCCCGTTTCTTCGATCGTGGTGTCGGTGGCGGGGCTGGTTTCGGTGGACTGCTCGGTCTCCGTCGCGTTGTCTTCGGTGGTCTGCGCCCATGCACCACCGGCGGCGAGCGCCAATGCCAGAGTGACGATCAGATGTTTCATTGCCGTACCTTTCGCCGTTAAATTCGGTTCGCAGGCGTTTTACGCGGTTTACAGCCGGGTGTCAGGGCAAAATTTCGTGTCGCGTGGCGAATTGCCGCCTTCTTACCGACCGTTTTAAGGGTCGTGGCGCCTGGGCGAATTTAAGCGGGAAAATCAACCTCTGGGGGACACTGGATGCCGCGGGCAACCGACTTCCCATCGCCCAAAAGTAAACGCGCGCCGGAATGTCCGTCGCGCGCTCCCCTGCTTCCCGCAGAACTCCCTATCGGACTGGCCGATGTCGTTGTGCGGGCACACTAGAAACCGGATCCCGCGGCGTCAACCGGGTCGTGAAAAAAACTTCACATGCTTAACTTGCCGAACGGGCTTCCTAGGTGAAACGCTGATTTTCCATGGTTTTCTGACCGAACGGTCAATTTTTCAAATCCCGGAATGCGGTCGGATCGGTGATTTTCGCTGGCGGGCCTGGGGTGATCGGATATGGTCGCGCAGCCAGGCTAAGAACCGGGGGGAACGACCATGGGCGAGACTATTTTCATCGGTGGCGGCGGAGCAGATTACGCCGTCGCTCAAGAGCTTTTGTTAAAATACGCCAACCGCCACGGGTTGATCGCCGGGGCCACTGGGACCGGCAAGACGGTGACACTTCAGATATTGGCAGAGGGGTTTTCCGCCGCAGGCGTGCCGGTCTTTTTGTCGGACGTCAAAGGCGACTTGGCAGGACTTGCGAAGTCGGGCACGGCTGATTTCAAGCTGCATGCTGCGTTCCAAAAACGTGCGGGTACGATCGGCTTTGACACCTACACCTATGGAGCTTTTCCGGTCACGTTCTGGGACCTTTTCGGGACGTCGGGGCATCCGGTGCGCACCACCGTAACGGAAATGGGTCCTCTCATGCTCAGCCGATTGCTGGATCTCACAGAGGCGCAGGAGGGTGTGCTTAACATTGCATTCCACGTGGCAGACGAGGAGAGCTGGCCCATCCTCAACCTCGATGACTTGCGCGCCATGCTGGTCTGGCTGGGCGAAAACGCGGACACTGTCAGCCTGGAATACGGCAACGTGGGCCGTACGTCGATCGGGGCCATCCAGCGACGTCTTTTGGTGCTGGAAAACCAGGGGGCGGACGCCTTTTTCGGGGAACCGGCGCTCGAATTGACGGATATGATCGCCAGGGATCCCGATGGGCGCGGGCGCATCAATATCCTGGCGTCGGACCGGCTAATGCAGTCGCCCCGGCTCTATGCAACGTTCCTTCTTTGGATGCTCTCTGAACTTTTTGAGACGCTGCCCGAGGTAGGAGACCCTGACAAACCTAAAATGGTTTTCTTTTTTGATGAGGCGCACCTGCTTTTTGACGACGCCCCAAAGGCGCTTCTTGATAAGGTAGAGCAGGTGGCGCGTTTGATCCGATCAAAGGGGGTAGGTGTCTACTTTGTAACCCAGAACCCCGCTGATGTGCCCGACGACATCCTGGGCCAGTTGGGAAACCGGGTGCAGCACGCCCTTCGGGCTTTCACGCCAAAAGACCAAAAGGCGCTGCGGCTGGCAGCGGACACATTTCGGGCCAACCCGGCTTTTAAGACCGCAGAGGCAATTACCCAAGTCGGAGTAGGGGAGGCGCTGGTTTCAGTGCTCGAGACAAAGGGCATGCCGTCGGTGGTGGAACGCACGCTGATCAGGCCGCCTTCGTCGCAATTGGGGCCGATCACCGACACGGAGCGGCGGGCGGTGATTGCGGGCTCACCGCTCCACGGCCGCTATGAAACGCCGGTGGACCGGGAAAGCGCTGAAGAAATCCTGAAGGCCCGGGCTCAAAAGGCCGCCGCAGATGCCGCCCGGGCGGAAGCCGCGGAGAACGCCGCAGAAAACGCCCCCGGCCCCATGGCAGAGGCGCCGCCGTCACGGCAGTTTTCCCACGCGCGCCGTTACGACGGGGGGGCGGGCGGCGGATACCGCCGGACCCCCGCGTCGAAGTCTTCGCGCCGCGACAGCGTAGGTCAAGCCTTCGCCAAGAGCTTTGCCAGGCAACTAGGCACAAAGGCCGGGCAATCGCTGATGCGCGGGGTTTTGGGCTCCCTCTTCAAGGGCCGCTGAGGAGCTTAGAGCCTTGCCTTTGAAAGCTCCGCTGCCACGGGAAGCTTCATCCCGAAGCTTCTGCCCCGGGCGCCAGAGGCACCTCGCGCGGGTTCAAAAGGTTGGCTCCGAATGCCAACGCCGACGCGGTGCCGACCCCTAGGATCAGCGGCAAGCCGGTGCCGTTGTAGGCCTGGCCAATCGGCACCGCGATCAGCACGGACCCTACCGTTGAGGTGGCGCCGATGACCGCGCTGGCGCTGCCAGCAATATGGCCCATCGGCTCCATGGCGAGCGCGTTCATATTGGAAAATATGATACCCGCCAGAAAGAAGAGCAGGATCGACCACCCCATGAAAAGCCATAGCTCAATGCCGGTCGCAAATCCTGTCGCGGTGGTTAGCGC
Organism: Pseudomonadota bacterium; assembly: GCA_039026255.1. Classification (GTDB taxonomy): domain Bacteria; phylum Pseudomonadota; class Alphaproteobacteria; order Rhodobacterales; family Rhodobacteraceae; genus Amylibacter. The sequence goes on along the minus strand of JBCCMR010000078.1, from coordinate 6,188 downwards.
CGCCGCAAAGGAGCCCAACGCCACAAGCCCCATACCCACCGTTGCAAGCCGCCACATGCCAATCCGAACCACCAGCGCTGCGTTCAGGGCGCTTGCCGTGCCCGAAACCATGGCGATGACCGCAAAATAGGCGGGGAAGCGGGCGCCAGTATCCAGCCAGTCCACAAAAACCTGCTGGGCGGATGACAGGTAGGCGAAAATCATTGCGTAGATCAGCGTCAGCACAAGCGTCGAGATGGCCGCGCGTCGGCTGCGCACCACTTGGCCCACAGCATCAAGCATGGGTCCCGCGCGCATGGGGCGGCGACGCTCTGGCGCGTGGGTTTCGCCCTGTCTCAACCAAAGCCATGACGCCGCAAAAAGCCCGATCACCGTGCAAGAAAGGTAGATCGCCTGCCATCCCAGGCGCAGCATAATCCATTGGCCGAGGAACGGCGCCAGCGCAGGCACGATCACAAAGGCCATCATCGCCAGGCTGATAACCCGCGCCATCACACGCCCGGAATAAAGGTCACGGACCATGGCCATGCCTACCGTGCGCGGGGCTGACACGCCCAGGCCCTGTACAAACCGCGCCAAAAGCATCGCGTCGAGGCTGCCCGCTTGGGATGCCCAGATGCCGCCAAGGGCAAAAAGGGCAAAGCCACCAAGCAGGACGGGTTTGCGTCCTGCCGCATCCGACAGCGGCCCGGCGATCAATTGCCCTGCGCCTGTGCCTAGGATAAACACGCCGATTACAAGTTGGGTGCGTGTGACATCGCTGCCCAGATCAGCCGCCATGAGTGGGAGCGCCGGGAGCATGGCGTCGGTGCCGTAGGCAATGAGCGAGAACATCAGCGCTGTCAGCGCCACAAACTCCCCCACGGGCAGGCGTTTATCCATGACGGCAAGCCCGCCTTAGGACAACCCTGATGAACGGGCAGATAGCGGGCGGCTTTAGAAACGTCGCGTGGTGGATAGAGTCCGGCAGCCATGGGCCCCATCGCTTGAGAACGGCGATGGGGTGCGTAAGCCCCCCGCCCAGAGGCCATGCTTTGGTCCTGGCGTCGGTGTGCGGGTCGAGCACGCAATGCCCAAGCATCCGAGCGAGCAAGTCTGGCCATTGCGTTTGGGTTTTGCGCCCGAACCGCCAGAGGACCGGGGCAATAGCAACTGTTAGAATCGTCAAAAAGCCCGAGGCATGCAGCCAATGGCTCCGGTTTTGGATCGCGTGATTGTCTCCGCGGGAAACCCAAATAAGGGTGGCGATTACAGAACTCGTGCCCAGAAGGAGCACACCCACCGCAATCGGCGCAGTAACGCCCAGGGTGCAGCTCAGTACGTAGCCCGAAGGCAGGTACGTGCGGATCAAGCGGTGGCCTCAGCCGTCGCGCGACCTTCAATCAACTCCTTGATGACTTTCTCCCAAAGCTCGGTCGGCTGCGCGCCCTGAACCACGTAATGATTGCCAATCACAAAGCAGGGCACGCCTGTCACACCCCGTTCTCGGGCGTTGCGGTCGCGGGCCTGGATGTCGGACGCGTCCGCGTCGCCGTTCAAAAGTGTGCGCGTCATATCGGTGTCCATGCCCGCGGCGCCTGCGATGTTCACCAATACGTCCAAGTCGCCAATGTCCTCCCCATCTTTGAAGTAGGCTTTGAAAAGCCGGTTCACCACGGTGTTTTGGCGACCTTCAATGCCTGCCCAGTGGATCAGACGATGGGCGTTTAGCGTGCTAGGCGTGCGCAAAATGGCTTCGAAGTTAATGTCTAGACCGGCGGCCTCGGCGGCCTCGGCTATTGCGCCGTAGACCCGCACAGCACCCTCGCGGCCGCCGAACTTCCATTCCAGATAGGTGCGCCGGTCCATGCCCTCGGCAGGCATCTCCGGGTTCAATTGGAAGGGGTGCCACTCAACGGTTAGGTCGTGGGTCGGGTTGGCCTCAAGCGCGCGGTCAAGTTTTGTTTTGCCGATGTAGCACCAGGGGCAAATCGGGTCCGAAATGATGTCGAGTTTGGTCATGGCCACCTATCCTTTTGCCGCCGGGCGAGCCGGGGGCGTGAAACGCCGCAATTCCTTACGCAAAAGTTTCCCGTTTGCTGATCGCGGTAGGCGCGGCCTTGGGATGAACATACGCGGGCGTTTATATTTGGCCAGATGTTCGGAGCAGAATGTTTCCAGGTCCGTGGGGTCAGCGGTGCCTTCGTAGAAAGCGGCAATGACGCGGACATCGGGGCGGACTTCGACTTCGGCGGCCGCGGCGGCGGTCACGTCCGGGTGTTTTAGCAGCGCGGCTTCTACCTCCAGGGGTGAAACCCGATAGCCCCCGGCATTAAGCATATCATCGGCACGGCCCAGATAGCGGACCTCCCCGTCTGCGCTCATGGTCACCTGGTCCCCCGTGAGAAACCAATCACCCCGGTAGCGAGCGACGGTGTCCTCGGGCGCCTCAAAGTAGCCTAGCATGAGTCCCGCATCGCGCCGATCTATGGCCAGTTCGCCAGGAGTATCCACGGGAACAGGCGTTCCCCCGGTGTCGAGCACAGCAACCCTACGTCCGGGCTGCACCCGGCCAAGGGCACCCGGGGGGCGTATCTCTTCCGGGGCGCCTGAAATGAAGGTGGAACATTCAGACATGCCCAGTGCCTCGTGCAGTTGGGTGCCGGTTGCGTCGCTCCAGGTCCGGCGCAACGGGTCTGGCAAGGCTTCTCCCGCACAAAGGCCATGGCGCAGGCTTTGCCAGTTTTTAGCCCAGTCGGGATCGGGGTCTTGGGTAATCGCCCTGTAGACACCTGGGGCGGCAGCAAAAAGAGTCGGGCGTCGTGCGGCGGCGATAGGCCCCCAAACGTGTCTGTCCGGCGGTCCAGCATAAACCATTGCAGTCGCGCCTATGGCCCAGGGATCAAGCAATCCTGTGCCAAGGGTGAAGGTCCAGTTGAAGGCACCGGCATGCAGCATTCGGTCTTTTGGGTTCAGCCCATACCAGCCCTTCCACATCATGCGCCGCGCCCAAACTGCCCGGTGGGCATGCATCACAGCGCGCGGGCGCCCGCCGCTGCCAGACGTAAAGACCATGTAGGCCAAAGCATTCGGGTCGGTCGGCACCGGCGCCAGCGGCTCTGCCCGACGCAGGGCGGCGACGGCGTCTGGATCGATTATAGGCCCAATCGACGGCACAGGGCTTAGCCCGCCAGCAAAGACCGTGGCCGCGGGGCGCAGGGTTTCGGCCAAGTGCATTACTTCGGACGGGGTTAGATCGGCCGATGTGGGGACGGGAACCGCGCCGAGCGCCACAGCCGCAAGAAAGACAACCGCAAAAGCTGGGTCGTTGCCGATGCGCAAAAGGACACGGTCCCCGGGGGATATTCCTGCGTTGCGAAGGCCCCCCGCGCTACGCCAAATAGCGTCCCGTAGATCGGTGTAGTACCAGATTTCCGGCGGGGCCTGCGGGTGGCGAATTACTTCGAGCGCAACGTCGGTGTCGGCTCCGGCGCTTAGGACGTAGTGGGCGAGGTTAAAGGGTGTGGGGCAGGGTTCCGGTGGGGATCGGTCGCAGAGGGATAGCGCGGTCATCGGTGGCCTTTGGCCCGGTGTGGTTGCTCTGGGACTTAACGGGTTCGACTGCGGTGGGGAAGCTTGTCGTTTCTCGGATCTGTTGCCTGTTGGCAAATCAAGACGAAACTAAACTAAAATTTAGACTTTTTATCATGTGCTTGAGACTGATATCTCGCACGACGCACGCAGGTTTCCTCTGAATTATACCAGCGGGTCCCTTCTACGACGGGTTTTCTCCCGTTGCGATTTGGCTGTCTGGGCTTTGTTTCGACTGCGATATGCACCTTGAGATTGTGCGACGCCGCGGGGATCAAAGTTACAGGACCGTCCAAACCGCCGCATTGTCGTAAGTCAAATGCAGCGCTCTTGGCGCCCAAAAAACAGAGTGCCCACTTGGGATATGTTCCGCTCAGACCGACAAAACTGCGCTTATAAGCAACCTATAAGCTTTGCAGTGCGCACCGTTCGAGGGCTCGAAGTCCTTTGCTAGTCACATAGCCATTTCAAGAAACTTAGGTGAAGGACCCTTGGCCCATAGCGACCAAAAATGGGCCAACCAATGCCCCAATGAGACCCGGCAGTGCGCTTTGCTCACTAAACCGGCGCGGAGCCTGCTAAATTCGTTGCATACGCTAGGATGATGGGCCACGGTTGCGGGCGGGGAGGGGGCGCGTGTCAGACAATCCGGCCAAATCTTTGAAATTTGCCGCGGACGCTCGCCTGGGCTGGCGTCAGGGTCTGCGTTGATGGTGTCATCAACTGCGTCTCGCCAATTTACCAGCGCGCCGAACCGCGGCGATGCCCGGTCGTCGGACCTAGCCTTCGGGTTCAAATCCCACGTGCCGGAAGATAGGAAATTCAAGATCGAAGACCTGATGCGGTTTGAACGGGGCCGTGGCGATCTGGTGTTTTCCTGGGCCATGGTTGCGATTGCTCTGTTCTTTGCGGCGGCTTTCTTTGCCCACACGGGCTGGGATGATCGAAAGCTGCCGGATGATTTTGGCACCTATCTGATGCGGCAACTTGGCCTGATAGAAGGCGAGGGTCGCATGACCCGGTTCGGGCGGATCCTGCGCCAATCCTGGGTGGCGCCGGCGCTTTGCCTGGCGGTGCTCCTTCCGGCAACGCTTTTGAACCTGCGGCTGTCGTGGCAGGTCCACCGGTGGCGGCGCCGCTTCGGCCAACCCACAGCCATAGGCAACGAACTGCGCCAGTGGCTGGGCGCCTTAGAATTTGTTATCTGGTTTGTGGCCTACACGGTGCTGGTGCCCGTCCTGGGGTATTTGTTAGCGACGGTGCTGCTAGGGACCTTGCTGCCCTACCGGATGGGCTATCGAACGCGCCGCTGGATCGGCATTTGTCTTGTGACAAGCCTTGCGATTGTGCTGGTTTTTCGCACTGGGCTACAAATTAAAACGCCTGTGAACATTTGGCTCTATGACTTTCTGCCACCCGCGGCGGAGAGTTTCATGAAAACCTGGTTCTAGGGCGTTCGGGGAATGGAACCGTTTTGGACAGGTCTTAGCGCCATTGCCCAGCCAAACGTCCTGGTGGCGATCCTTATTGGGTCCGTGGGCGGGCTAGCCATTGGCGCCGTGCCAGGCATCGGCCCGGCTATCGCTATTGCAATTCTGCTTCCGGCAACGGTTTTCTTGGATGATTTGGTAAGCTTAGTGCTGCTTTTGGGGGTTTACGGGTCGTCCATGTACGGGGGGGCCATCCCGGCAATTCTGATCAACACGCCCGGCACGCCGGTCAATGCGTTGACCACCTATGACGGCTACGCACTGACCCGCCGGGGCGAGGCCGCGCGTGCCCTTTCGCTTGCTTATTCGGCGTCTTTTGTCGGCGGTTGCTTTTCGATCATACTTGCGCTTTTCGCGCTCATGATCTTTGGGCCGTACCTGCGGGACTTAGGCGCGCTTTTTGGCCAGCGCGACATTCTTATGGCGGCGGTGCTTGGCGCGGTGCTTTTGATTGCGGCCCACCGGGGGACCATGGCGATCGCCACCATGCTTTTTGGGGTGGGCTTTTTGATCTCCATGGTGGGGCGCCAGTCCCTGCGCGATATCGACCGCTTCACCTTTGGGATCGAATACCTTTACGGCGGTTTCAATCTGATCGTTGTTATTGTTGGCATATTTGCTCTGTCCCAGGCGATGTTTCTTTTGACGGGCAAGGACGCCGACCCGCCCGCGGCCCGGCTCAAGGGCACGCTTTTTCGGGGCTTTGCCGAGCTTTGGAAGAACCGCCTGGTGGCCGGAATTTCGGCAGGCTACGGCACGATCATGGGCATCATCCCGGGGGTAGGGGAATTTGTCGCCCAGTTCTTCAGCTATTCCACCGCGCGGGCGCTTTCTAAGGAGCCGGCGCGCTTCGGGCACGGGTCGCCCGAGGGGCTGGTGGCGTCCGAGACTGCCAATAACGCCGTGCCCGCCGCGGCTATGATCCCGCTTCTGGCCCTGGGTGTCCCTGGGGAGGCCCTGACCGCGATGATGATGGTCGTCTTCTTCGATGCGGGCATCAAACCCGGGCCCGACATCTTTGAAAACAACCCCGACTTCCTCTTTTCGCTCTTTATTGCGCTTCTGATCGTGAACGTCATCGTGGTTGTTACGCTTTTGGGGGCCACGCGATACATTGCCAAAATGGTT
>JBCCMR010000077.1:0-11127 GCA_039026255.1 Pseudomonadota bacterium | reverse complement strand
GGCGCTTGCCCGTTGCGCCGCGGGTGATAGTTTGGCGCCACCGACACACAAAGACGCCGCAAAAAATGCTGCGCGAAAATCACCGGGGGATGATCATGAAACGTATCGCTACGACGCACGTGGGCTCTTTGCCGCGCACGCAAGCGGTTGTCGATTTCATCTTCGCGCGCGAACGGGAAGAGCCGTTTAATCAGGCGGATTTTGATGCGGCGATGACCCGCGCGGTCGACGAAACCGTGGCTCGTCAGGTTGCCGCGGGCGTCGATATCTTGTCCGATGGTGAAACATCCAAGATCAGTTATGCCACTTATGTGAAGGACCGGTACTCAGGCTTTTCCGGGGATAGCCCACGCAATGCGCCATCGGATCTAAAGCGGTTCCCAACCTTTTTGAAACGTCTCGCCGATGCCGGAGGTACACCGCAGTACGCCCGGCCCATGTGCACCGGTCCCGTGGTCAGCAAAGGACGCCAAGAGCTTGACAAGGACATCGCCAATCTGCGGGCGGCCATGGACACCCATGGGGCGAGCCGGGGCTTCATGAACGCCGCCTCCCCCGGGGTGATCGCGCTTTTTCTGCAGAACCAGCACTATCCGACCCGCGACGCTTATCTGGCCGCGCTTTCGGATGCCATGCGTGACGAATACGAAACCATCGTTGCTGCGGGCTTTGATCTGCAACTGGATTGTCCGGACCTGGCACTGTCGCGGCATATGCTTTTCGACGACCTCACAGACGCGGAATTTCTGCGCATCGCGGACGCCCATGTGGAAGCGTTGAATGCTGCATTGGTTAATGTCCCCGAAGATCGCGTGCGTGTGCATATCTGCTGGGGCAACTATGAGGGCCCGCATGTCTGCGATATTGATATGGCGACGGTCTTTCCCACGTTGATGCGTACCCGGTCCCGATATCTGCTTTTCGAGGCGTCAAACCCGCGTCATGCCCATGAATGGACCGTCTTTCGAGACCGTCGATCCGAAATACCCGACACCAAGGTCCTGGTGCCTGGGGTCGTAGACACAACCACTAACTTCGTGGAACATCCTGACCTGGTCGCAGAACGCATTCGACGCTTTGTTGATATTGTGGGTGCGGATCGCGTGGTTGCTGGGTCCGACTGCGGCTTTGGCACTTTTGCGGGCTATGGGGCCATCGACCCCGAAATCGCCTATGCTAAGCTTGGGGCCCTTGCTGAGGGTGCATCGCGCGTTTGAAATAAACCCTTGACGTTGAGCTATGCCATAAGACACTTGACGCTGGGTAATGTGTTGTAACCTCTACCTTGGGTAGTTGACTTGCGCAGCAATCCGGCAAGAGTGCCGGGCGATGTCATTGCTTTCTTCGAACCGGAATTACCGCCTTTTATTTTCTGCGTCGGCTGTTTCGAACCTCGGCGACGGGGTGTCGGCCTTAGCTTTCCCATGGCTTGCATCGCTGATCACTCGGGATCCGGTGATGATCGCGGCGGTGACCGCCGCCACCCGGTTGCCGTGGCTTCTGTTTACCATTCCTGCGGGTGTGCTGACGGACCGGGCGGACCGGCGGCGGCTGATGGTGATGGCGGATCTGCTGCGGCTGGTGCTGACGGCGGGCGTCATAGGGCTAATCGTGGCGCTCCCGTCGCTGCCCCTCAACGGTCCTGCGGGCGGCTATGTGGTGGGGCTGGCGGGATTGGCGTTTCTTCTGGGTACAGCCGAAGTAGTGCGTGATAACGCAGCCCAGACCACGCTGCCGTCCATCGTGAATCCTGGGGATCTGGAACGGGCCAATGGGCAGATCTGGTCAATTGAGCAAATCATGGGGTCATTTGTAGGACCGCCTTTGGCTGGGGTGCTGATTGCCTATGCTGTGCCCGCGCCTTTTGCCCTTGATGCGCTGACGTTTCTATTGGCTGCCTGGGCGGTCTGGCTCATTGCCGTGCCGCCCCGTCTGGCCCCGCCCAAGCGCCCCATCATGACCGAAGTGCGTGATGGGATCGCCTACCTGTGGGCCAACCGCACCCTGCGCCGGCTTGCGCTCATGCTGGGCGTTGTGAACGCTGTCGCGACGGCTGCGGTGACGGTGCTGGTGCTTTTCAGCCAAGAAATCCTCGGGCTTGACGGGTTTGGCCACGGGCTTCTTTTGACGGCCGGTGCCGCGGGTGGCGTGATTGGCGGCCTTGTGTGCCCTTGGGTGGTTGCGCGCCTGGGTCCTCAACGGTCAATCATGGTGGTGCTTGGCCTTTTTCCACTGCCGTTCCTGGCGATTGCCCTAACCAGCAGCGTCTGGGTTACCGCCGCGGCGCTTTTTATGGAAATGTTTGCCGCTCTCCTTTGGAATGTGGTGACTGTAAGCTACCGCCAGCGGTTGATCCCAGATGGTTTGTTGGGTCGGGTGAACAGCATTTACCGGTTTTTTGGCTGGGGGTTGATGCCCCTTGGAGCGATCTTAGGTGGCCTACTTGTCACCTGGTCAGAGCCGTCATTTGGTCGTGAAACGGCGCTTCGGCTGCCTTATATGGCAAGCTTTGCCGTGGCCGCTTTCACAGCCATTTATGGGTGGTGGCGCCTCCGGCTTGACTGAACCTAGAGGCTCCCCGCAGGCCCGCCAATGTCCCTAGCGCGGGTTGCCTTGCGTCGTTAGCGTGCCGGTATCCACACCAATCACAAGGAGCCCCCATCCATGATTTTTAATTTCGGCTCCATCAACCTCGACCTTGTCTACAGGGTGCCACATATGCCCCAACCGGGTGAAACCCTGGCATCGCTCGGCTTGGAACGTTTCCTTGGTGGGAAAGGGATAAACCAGTCCATTGCCGTGGCCAGGGCCGGGGGCGGGGTGCGCCACATCGGGTGCTTGGGACCCGACGGCGCATGGCTGCGCGATGAGATTACCCACGACCTGGCGACCGATGACCTGCGCTGCGTCGACATCCCAACCGGGCACGCGATCATCTATGTGGACACTCGCGGGGAAAACCAGATCGTGCTTTTCCCTGGGGCCAATCGAGCCTTTGACGCTGATCAGATTGACGGGGCACTTGCCACTGCGGCCGCAGGGGACTGGGTAATGGTGCAGAATGAAACCAATCTTGTGGCCGCTATCGCGGCCCGGGCGCGGGGGCAGGGGCTGCGGGTCTGCTATTCCGCTGCGCCCTTTGACGCCGACGAAGTGGCCGAGGTGCTGCCGCACATAGACCTTTTGGCGCTCAACGGAGGTGAGGCCGCAGCGCTTGAGAACGCTATGGGTCAACATCCTTCTGCTTTGGGGCTGCCCTATCTGATGATCACCCACGGTGCCGACGGGGCAGAGCTACACAGCGGTGGCGATGTAATCCGCCAGGCGGCCTTTCCAGTGACGCCCGTGGATACCACAGGCGCAGGCGACACATTTCTGGGGGCTTTCATGGCCCGTTTTGCGCCTGCGGGCGACGCCGCAGCCGCATTGCGGTTTGCGGCGGCGGCGGCGGCGCTCCAGGTCACGCGGGCCGGGGCGGCGGCGGCGATCCCCACCGCTGACGAGGTCGCGGCCTTCCTAGCGGAGGCCGAGGAATGACCGAGACGATCATCATCGACACTGACCCGGGCATCGACGATGCGATGGCGATCTTTTACGCGGGGCTGCATCCGGGGTTGCACATCGCCGGAATGACCGCCGTCTTCGGCAACATCGCGGTCGAGACGGCGGCGCGCAACGCGGGGCTACTGGCACAGATGCTGGGCCAGGATATTCCCGTATCCCTTGGCGCCGCGCGGCCCCGGGTGCAGGAGCCTAATCCGGTGTCGGATTATGTGCACGGGAAAGAGGGTCTAGGTGATCTGCCCGCCCAGCACCCGGACCGCCCGCCGATCGAAACGCCTGCCCATGTGCACCTTTGCGATGCCATCAACGGTGCCCCGGGGGAGGTGACACTGGTACCGATCGGGCCGCTGACGAACATCGCCCGGGCGCTCGACCATGATCCGGGGATTGCAGCGCATGTGCGGCGCGTGGTGCTGATGGGCGGCGCAATCGAGGGCGGCAATGTCAGCCCTTACGCCGAAGCTAATATTTGGAACGACCCGCACGCGGCGGACCTGGTGTTTGCCGCCCCCTGGCCGGTGACGATGGTGGGGCTTGATGTGACGCGGCGCATCGTGGCCACGCCCGATGATTTCGCCGCCTGGGCCCGGGCTGCGCCGCGTTTGGGTGGATTTCTCAACCGGATCGGTGCCTTCTATCGGCATTTCTACAAGCAGCGCTTAGGGATCGACGCGGCGCAGATGCATGACCCCACGGCGCTGATCCTGCTCACCCGGCCGGAGCTTTTCACCGTTGAATCCCATGCATTGGAGGTTATCGTGTCGGGCGAGCGCACGGGGCAAACCCGGGTCACGGCCGATTCTGGCCGGCGGCCGGTGGACGTGGTGATGGACGCGGACGCCACGGCGGTCAAAGCGGATTTTCTGTCGGTGATCGGCACCGGCGACTGAACAACCAAACAGGAGCCCCCATGGCTGAATTCGAGGTACTTGCCGTCAGTCCAAAAGACCCCGACGCCGCCAGCCAATTCGCCAAATCCCTGCGCGAGACGGGCTTTGCGGTGATTAAAGACCACGATATCGACATGGCCGAAATCCAGGGGATGTACGACGCATGGTCGGGCTACTTTGCCGGGGAGGCAAAGCACGGGGACGCCACGGATGCGGGCGATCCGTCCGGGTACTTTGGCTATAAGTCGGAAAACGCTAAAGGCCGCGCGCAAAAGGACCTCAAAGAGTTCTACCACGTCTACCAGTCAAAGACGGTACCCGGCGACGTGGAAGAGATCACGCGCAAGTTCCATGCCAGTCTCATTGACCTGGGCGAGACGCTTTTGAGCTGGCTCGACGAGGTGACGCCGCCGGAGGTGCGCGAAAAGCTCTCGATGCCTTTTCGCGATATGGTGAAGGGGTCGGAACAGCACCTCTTGCGGGTGCTGCACTACCCTCCCCTGCCCGAGGATGTGGAGCAGGGCGAAGTCCGCGCTGCAGCGCACGGGGATATCAACCTTATCACGCTTCTTGTCACCGGGTCGGAGCCTGGGCTTCAGGCCCAGGACGTCAACGGCGACTGGCACGACATTCCCTGCGGTACGGGCTATATTAACGTGAACGCGGGTGACATGCTTGAACAGGCCAGCCGCAATTACTACCCGTCGACCGTGCACCGGGTGGTAAACCCGGAAAAGCAAGAAAACCGGTCCCGCTATTCACTGCCGCTTTTCATGCACCCGAACCCCGATGTGCAACTGGCGCACCAAACCGCTGGGGAGTTTCTGACCGAACGGCTGCGCGAAATCGGCCAAGGGGGCTAGGACCCCGCCGCCGCACACCCCCACACACCCAAAAAACCCAACAAGGAGAAACCCATGAAAAAGACTCTAACAACGCTGATGGCCGGTGCTTTCACCGCAGTGGCAACCGTTGCCCTGGCCGGTGGCCACGGGGACTTCAAACCTGCCGTGATCTACGACATGGGCGGCAAGTTCGACAAATCCTTCAACGAAGGCGTCTTCAACGGCATCCAGCGTTTCACCGAAGAGACCGGTGTCGAAGTGATGGAATTCGAAGTGACCAATGAAACCCAGCGCCAGCAGGCGATGGAGCGTATGGTCAGCCGCGGCGCCACCGTGGTGTTGGGTGTGGGCTTTGCCCAGGCGGACGCCATCAACAACGTGGCTGCCGCCAACCCCGAAGTGAAGTTTTCCATTATCGATGTAAGCTGGCTCGACCAGCCGAACCTGCGCCAGTACGCCTTCAAGGAGCAGGAGGGATCCTATCTGGTGGGGATCGCCGCGGCTATGGCGTCTGAATCCGGCACCGTGGGCTTTGTGGGTGGCATGGATATCCCGCTGATCCGGGCGTTTGCCTGCGGGTATAAGCAAGGCGCGCTGTCGGCCAACGCCGACGTGACGGTGCTGGAAAACATGACCGGCACCACCCCTGCCGCTTGGAACGACCCCGCAAAGGGCGCCGAACTGACCCAGGGCCAGATCGACCGTGGCGCTGACGTGGTCTACCAGGCCGCCGGGGGCACCGGGCTTGGCGTGCTGCAGGCGGCCGCCGATGCGGGTAAGTTCTCTATCGGGGTGGACAGCAACCAAAACTATATCCAGCCGGGCTCGGTCCTGACATCGATGCTCAAGCGGGTAGATGTGGCCGCCTACGAGACCATGATGGACGCCATGAACGATGAGTTCGACACAGGGGTTCGCAACCTGGGCATTGCCGAAGGCGGCGTGGGCTGGTCGCTGGACGAACATAACGAAGCGCTGATCTCCCCAGAGATGAAAGCTGCCATCGACGCCGCGTCCGAAGCGATCAAATCCGGCGAAATCAGCGTCCACGACTACCGTGCGGACAACAACTGCCCGGTCTAAGACACCCATGGAAACGACCCAGCAAGGGAGCGGCGTTGCCGCTCCCTACGCGTTGGAGCTGACGGGTATCTCCAAAAGCTTCGGCCTGGTGAATGCCAATCAGGATATCGACCTGGCCGTTCGGCCGGGCTCGATTCACGGCGTCATCGGCGAAAACGGCGCCGGAAAATCGACGCTGATGAATATCATCTACGGCATGCACCAGGCGGACCGGGGCCGCATGCGCGTAGGGGGCGCGGACGCCGATATCCGCAGCAGCGCCGACGCCATCGCCGCAGGCGTGGGCATGGTCCACCAACACTTTATGCTTGTTCCCACCTTCACGGTCTTGGAAAACGTGATGCTGGGCACCGAGGGCGGCATGCTTTTGGCCGAGGGGCGCCAAGCCGCGCTGGGCCGCATCCAGGAGCTTTCCGAACGCTATGGCCTGCGCGTAGACCCGCATGCGCTGGTGGCAGATCTTAACGTGGGGCAGCGCCAGCGGGTCGAGATCATCAAGGCACTCAAGGGTGGGGCCAATATCCTGATCCTCGACGAACCGACCGGGGTTTTGCCCCCGCCGGAGGCGATCCAACTTTTTTAAATCCTTAAAGTCCTACGCGACCGGGGGGTGAGCATCCTTCTGATCACCCACAAGCTGGCCGAAATCATGGAGATCACCGACACCGTGTCGATCATGCGCCAGGGCCGCATGGTGGGCCACCGGGAAACTGCCCAGACAAACCCCGCCGAACTGGCGGAGTTGATGGTTGGGCGCAAGGTGCTTTTGGAGGTCGACCGCACGCCCGCCCAACCCACCGAAATACGGTTTTCGGCAATCGGGCTGGGCTACACCAATGCCCAAGGGGTGGTGGAGCTGGAAGATATCAACTTCGAAGTCCGCGCGGGCGAAATCCTGGGCGTCGCCGGTGTCAGCGGCAACGGCCAGACCCAACTGATGGAAGTGCTCGCCGGGATGCGTCCGCTGACCGCCGGACAGGTGCAAATCCTCGGTACTCATGTGACTGCGGCGACGGCCACGGACCCCAAGACCATCCGTAATCTGGGGCTGGGCCACATCCCCGAAGACCGCCACACGCATGGGCTGGTCCTGACCTTTGAGGCGCGCGAAAATATGATCTTGGGCTTTCATGACAGCGTCTTGACCGGAGGCGGGGCGCTGATGGACCAGGGTACGATCCAGGAAAACGCCGAAACCAAAATGCAGGGCTACGACGTACGCCCGGGCAATCCGCGCCTGGCGGCGAAGAATTTTTCCGGCGGCAACCAGCAGAAGATCGTCATCGCGCGGGAGTTTTCCGCCAATCCAGGCGTTTTGTTGGTGGGCCAGCCCACCCGGGGCGTGGATGTGGGCGCAATTGAGTTCATCCACAAAGAACTGCTGGCCCTGCGCGACGCCGGGTGTGCGATCCTTCTTGTTAGCGTCGAACTTGATGAGATCATGGCGCTCTCGGACAGGATCATGGTGCTTTGCGACGGCAAGAATATGGGGATCATCGACGCCTCTGACGCTGACCGCCAGGGGCTCGGGCTGATGATGGCAGGCCAGCGCCTGGAGGCTGCCGCATGAGCGCGGGGACCGCACCCCCCCTGCCGCGCTGGGCCGATATTGTCCTTTTGCCGCTGATCAACCTGGCCATTGCCTTTATCATCTGCGGTGTGATCGTGGCTATCCTGGGCGAGAACCCGTTCCAGGCCCTGGCCGTCATGTTCAACGGGGCCTTCGTCTTCCCGGGCGGTCTAGGCTACACGCTCTACTATACCACAAACCTTGTCTTCACCGGCCTTGCGGTGGCCACCGCCTTTCACGCCGCGAAGTTCAATATAGGCGGCGAGGGCCAGGCCTATGTGGCGGGCCTGGGCACGGCGATTGTGGCCTTTACGCTGGGCGCCCTGCCCGGGATCATCGTGATCCCCCTGGCGGTTTTGGGGGCGGCGGCGCTGGGCGCGCTTTGGGGGGTGGTTCCGGGCTACCTCCAGGCTTACCGGGGCAGCCACATTGTGATCACTACGATCATGTTCAACTTCATCGCCGCCAGCGTCATGGTTTACCTTCTTGCGGGGCCGCTTTTGCAGCCCGGGCAGCAGTCGCCGCAGACCTCTCCGCTGCCAGGGTCAAGCCACCTGCCGAAACTGCATGAACTGGGTCTGCCGCTCGATGCAAGCCCGCTCAACGCCAGCTTTCTGATCGCGCTTCTGGCGTTGGTTGCCTTTTGGGTGCTGATCTGGCGCACGCGGCTAGGCTACGCGATCCGCACGGTAGGTCAAAACCCAGAGGCCGCCCATTACGCGGGCATCAACGTGCCGCGCACCATCGTGCTGACCATGGCCATTGCCGGGGGCTTTGCGGGGCTTCTGGCCACCAATGAAATCCTGGGCGTCAGCCAAAAGGTCGTTTTGAACTTCACCGCGGGCTACGGATTTACCGGCATTGCCGTGGCTTTGATGGGGCGCAACCATCCCCTGGGCATCTTCCTGGCGGCGCTGCTTTTCGGGGCGCTCTACCAAGGTGGCGCGGAGCTCGACTTCGAGTTTCAGTCGATCACCCGCGATATGGTGCTTTTGATCCAGGGGATGATCATCCTCTTTTCCGGGGCGCTGGCCTATATGTTCAACCCGCCGCTTGCCCGGCTGATTGCGCGCCTGAGTCCCCGGCGGGAGGCGGCCTATGGCTGATTTCCTTTACCAGTTGCTTTTGACCTTCGATGGCACGCTGCGCATCGCCACGCCGCTGATGCTCTGCGCCATGGCGGGTATCCTTTCGGAACGGTCGGGCATCGTCGATATCTCGCTCGAAGGGAAGCTGCTTTCGGGGGCCTTTGTGGCGGCGGCGGTGACCGCGCTGGTGGGCAACGCCTGGGCGGGGCTTTTCTGCGCGATGCTTGCCGGGGTGCTGATGTCGCTGATCCACGGGTTTGCCTGTATCACCCACCGAGGCGATCAGGTGGTGTCGGGGGTGGCCATCAACATCTTGGCCAGCGGGATCACGGTTGTCATCGGCATCGCGCTTTTCCGCCGCGGGGGGCAGACGCCGTCCCTGCCGCGGGAGGACCGTTTCACCCCGATCGAGTGGTTCGGGGTGGGAGCGATGGATGCGGTCCCGGTCCTGGGCACGATCTACCGACAGCTGATTTCCGGGCACAACCTTCTGGTCTATGTGGCGCTGATCGCGGTGCCCCTGACGGCGTTCTTGCTTTATCGGACGCGGTTTGGCCTGCGCCTGCGCGCCGTGGGCGAGGTGCCCGAGGCCGTCGATAGCGCGGGCGTGTCGGTTGCTTGGCTGCGCTACCGGGCGCTGATTATCGGCGGTGCGCTCTGCGGGATTGCGGGGGCTTACTTGTCCATCGCCCAGGGCGGCAACTTTGTGCGCGATATGTCGGCGGGCAAAGGCTACATCGCCCTGGCGGCGGTGATATTCGGCAACTGGCGCCCGCTCTCGGCCTTTTTGGCCTGCCTGATGTTCGGCTTTCTGGAGGCGGGGACATCGCGGCTTCAGGGGGTCGACCTGCCCCTCGTGGGCGAGTTGAACCAGACGCTTATGCTGGCGCTGCCCTATGTGCTGACGGTGCTGCTTTTGGCGGGCTTTATCGGCAAGCCGAGGCCCCCGGCAGCGATCGGCAAACCTTATATCAAGTAGCGCCCGGGCCCCGGAACTCGGGCGCTGACACGCCCGTGCCCTAAAGCACCCGGTCGAGATCGGCGATCAGGTCCTCGGCGTCTTCGAGCCCCACCGACAGGCGGAAAAGCCCGTCGCCCGCCCAGTCGCGATAACCCTGAAGCTGTGCGCCCTGTAGCCTAAACGACGTCTCCATCAGCCCGTCGGTTTCCATCCAAAAGCAAAGCGTGCGGTGGTGGCCCAGCGACACCGCGTAGTGGATGATTTCCAGGTCGTCCATCATGCGCTGGGCGATGCGGCGCCCGGCGCTGGCGTCACCCACCTGGAAGGCTATCATGCCACCGAAGTTCTGCATCTGTTGAGTGGCAAGGGCGTGCTGCGGGTGGCTGGCCAGACCGGGATAAAGCACACGCGTCACACGCGGGTCAGCTTCGAGCCACTGGGCCACGGCCGTGGCACCTTCTTGGTGGGCGCGCATGCGCATCGGCAGCGTGCCCGCCCCGCGCGATATCAGCCACGCGTGGAAGGGCGACATGACACCCCCGAAGTGGATGGCGTATTCCGTGCGTAGACGGGCGATTAGGTCGCGCGACCCGGCTACTACGCCGCCCAAGGCGTCCCCGTGGCCGCCTAGGTATTTGGTGGCCGAATGCATGATCAGATCGACACCCAGGTCTGCCGAACGCATCCCAACAGGCGACGCGAAGGTGGCGTCAAGGCTGACCAATGCCCCTGCGTCATGGGCCATCGTGCAGACGGTCGCCAGATCGGTCAGCCGCGTGATCGGGTTCACCGGGGTTTCGCAGTGCACAAGCTTCGTGTTGGGTCGCAGGGCCTGGGCTAAAAGTTCGGGCTGCGACAAGTCCACAAGGGACACCTCGATCCCGAACCGGGGCAGCGTATCGCGCGCTAGTTCGGCCACGCCCGCGTAGGACACGTCTGACACGATCACGTGGTCGCCCGCGGACAGAAGGCTTATGAAAATTGCCGATGCCGCGGCCATGCCGGACGCCAGGCAAAGGGCGTCTTCGGTCCCTTCTAGCGCTGCCACCTTAGCGGCCAGGGCATTCAGGTTCGGGCTGGCCCAGCGGGAATAGAGAAATGGACTGTCTTCGGTCAGGTCTGCTGC